>CAYWDJ010000009.1:12789-21156 GCA_964457005.1 uncultured Planctomycetia bacterium | reverse complement strand
GATGAGCTTAACAGCTTTCTTGGCCTGATAAAGTGCAAGATGCGTATCAAGAAAGATAAAGAGGTTATTGAAAAGATACAGCATGGTATCTATGTGATATCCAGCGAAATAACCATTGGGCAGGAAAAGAAGAAAAAGATGGGCCTGCTTTTGAAAAAAGAAGACGCGGATTGGATAAGCACCGCTGAATATCAGCTGGAGCAGACAGTCGAGATAGAACAATGTTTTTATGTTCCGGGTGGGACGGAGATCTCCTCCTTGCTCGATATAGCGCGGGCGGTAGCCCGGAGAGCGGAGAGAGGGATAGTTTCTCTTTTTCACAAGGAAGAGATCAGGAACAGTCATATTCTTTCGTATCTGAATTGTGTGTCTGACATACTTTTTATCATGGCAAGAAAATATTCCGGAAAGAAAAAGACAAAAGTGCGTAGCAAAAAGAAGGTGAAAAAATGATGTTTCTAAAAAAATATTCAAATTATCTGGTTCTTGTAATCCTGCTTTGTGTGGCTCCTTTTAGTTATGCGCAGCAGTTTAATGAAGGCGATGTATTGTTCCAGGTATCTACCATCGACGCTTTGATGGAAGGCGTGTATGACGGTGACATGACATTTGCTGAATTGAGTGAGAAAGGTAATATCGGCGTTGGAACTTTTAACGCTCTGGATGGAGAGATGATAGCGCTGGATGGTAAATTCTACCAGGTGAAATCAGACGGCAAGGTTTACCCCGTCGATATAGCACAAAAGACGCCTTATGCGGTAGTTACAACATTTGCAGCGGATTCCATAACGGCGATATCGGGTATCAACTCGATGGACCTGCTTAAAAAACGTCTTGATGGGCTCTTGTCCTCGAAGAATTTATTTTATGTTATAAGGGTCGACGGGGAATTTAACTATGTGAAAACCAGAAGCGTTCCCGCTCAAACCAAGCCATATCGTCCGCTTACGGAGGTTGTTAAGGAGCAGTCTGTTTTTGAGTTCAAAAATATCAAAGGGACTCTTGTCGGTGTTTGGTCTCCGGCATATTCCAAGGGAATAGGCGTTCCCGGATACCATATGCATTTTATCTCTGAAGACAGGTCGCAGGGAGGGCATTTGCTGGAAGTTGATGTTGCGGATGCTGTTGTAGCAATTGACATCACATCGGATTTTTATTTGAAGCTCCCGTTAGATAGCGAGTTTTTGAATGCCGATCTCGGAGGGGACAAGACGGCTGCTCTCGAAAAGGTGGAAAGATAATGAATATGAAAAAATACGATCTTGTGGTCATTGGTTCCGGACCCGCCGGACATACGGCGGCAATAAAAGCTGCACAGCTCGGAATGCGTACGGCGGTAGTTGAACAGGATAATAATATGATCGGGGGAGTATGCCTGAACGAGGGATGCATTCCGGCCAAATCTCTATTGCATAGTGCTAAGTTATTGGATGTACTAAAAAATGATAATAGCTTGTTTGGAATAGCAAGCGATAATATTACTCCTGATGTCGGGAAGTTCGTCGCTAAGAGCAGAACGGCTGCGTCCGACCTCGGCAAAGGCCTCCAGTTTACTCTCAAGAAAAATAAGATTGATCTCATAAACGCTAAAGCCCGGCTAAAAGATAAAAATACCGTAATTCTGATCAGGCCCGACGCCATAGAGGAAGATATTCAGGCCGATAAAATATTGATAGCAACGGGATCTACCCCAAAAGAAATATCGGCACTTCCGTTTGATGGAACCCGTGTTATTACGAGTTCCGAGGCGATCAGACTGGAATCTGCGCCATCTAAGCTTCTTATCGTGGGCGCCGGAGCTATTGGGACGGAATTCGCGTCATATTTTAGCTCTATAGGGTCACAGGTGACACTTGTTGAGATGGAAGAGAATATTTTGCCTTTTGAAGACAGGGAAGTAACGAGAAGGCTTAAGGCTTTTTTCAAGCAAAAAGGTGTTGAGGTAAAAACGGCGTGTTCCAGCGGGGAACTTTCTCTGGATGAGTTCGATAAAATTATTGTTTCAGTCGGAAGGACGCCATCAACAAAGGATCTAGGACTTGAAGAGCTTGGAGTGCAGATCGATGAGAAAGGATTTATCCAAGTCGACGCAAACCTGAAAACAAATGTTGATAATATCTATGCCGCCGGTGACGTTATACCTACCCCGATGCTTGCGCACGCGGGAAGCGCGGAAGGTGAGCTTGCCGCCGAGGCAATGGCGGGCGGGAAAGCTACTCCGCTCGACTATGATTGTGTTCCCAATGTAGTTTATACTCACATTGAGGTCGCGAGTGTAGGCCTGACCGAGGACGAAGCCAAGGCTCAGGGTCTTGATTATAGTTCCGGAAAGACATTGTATAAAGCCAACGGCAGGGCTGTGGTACATGATGAAACTGAAGGTTTTATCAAAGTGATTGCCGACAATAAAACGCATAAGTTCATAGGCGTTCATATTCTGGGGCATCACGCCTCGGAACTTATACACGAATTCGTTGTCGCCAGGGAAAACGGCCTCACGGTCGATAATGTCGCGAACACGGTTCATGCCCATCCAACGTTCTCGGAATCTGCCATGGATGTGTGTAAGTTGGTCTTTGGACCCTCGGTTAACGGCTAAATATTAATTGCTTGCCTTAGAATCTATATAATTGTAATATATAAATGCAGCTTATTAAAACTCAATTTTTGGATCCTAAGGAGATGTAAATGGAGCTTGTTCTTCTCAGCCTGTTATTGGTTCTTATCGGACTGGTAACTTTTCTACTAATTACTATAAACAAATCAAGCGGTTCTAAAGAACGTATCGAGTCGGTTCTCAATGAAAAATTCATTGATTTCTCGCAACATATCAGAGAAACCATGGACAATACCCGTAAAGAAGTGGAAAGCTCGAAAGACGTCCTGTCCAAGAACGCCATAGAGACCTTAAAACATATCAACAGTATGAGCACGACAATTGGAACGCTCATCAATCAGCAGGAGAAGGTACAGCAGCTCGGCCAGTCCCTTGAATATCTCCTTCAGTCCCCAAAATTAAGAGGTAATTATGGGGAAGCTATCCTTGAAGAAATGCTGGATAAGATCCTGCCGAAGGGTATATGGGAAAAGCAGTATACGATAGAGGGCGGAGAGAAGGTCGACGCCGTAGTCAAATATAAGAATGTTGTTGTTCCTATAGATTCTAAATTCCCGAAAGAAGACTACCAAAAATATCTTCAGGCCAAGGATCCACTTGAGAAGAAAACCCACTGGGCTAACTACGAAAAAGCCCTAAAGATACAGATAAACTCCATAAAGGACAAGTACATAAAACCGGAAAAGGGAACCAGCGAATTTGCGCTTCTCTTTATCCCGTCTGAAGCGATATATTATGAGACCATAGCGGAAAAGAACCATCTTGGCGATCCTTGCCAAATATATGAATACGCGACGGCCAAAAAGGTCATACCGGTAAGCCCTAATACCTTTTACGCTTTCTTAAACGTAATAATTCTCGGCATAAGGAATATTGAGATAGCTACAGAAGCAAAAAAACTCCAGGAGCTTCTTTCCAGACTGGAGAAAGATTACGGGTTTTTCTTTAAGAACTTCGAAGATATCGGCAAGGCGATTGAAAAGGCTGGAAAAGCTTATGATACCGGTAAAGGGCAGGTTCAGAGGTTCAAAAAAAATCTTGATTCAGCAATTGCATTCGAGATAGCTGAGCCTGAGGACGCTAAAGACGAGCTGTCTGCTGAAAACAAGTGAGGAGGGGTATGCGTAAAAAGGCAATGCTCTGGGAAGGTCTTTCCGGAGATATGGTACATTGTTTCCTTTGCGCGCACAATTGCAGGATAGCTGATGGTGATTATGGGTTTTGCGGCATGCGGCAGAATGTTAAGGGTGAACTTTGGACTTGTGCATATGCCAATATTGCAGCCGGCAACGTTGACCCGATTGAGAAGAAACCGTTATATCATTTTTTGCCGGGAACAAGCTCTTTTTCAATAGCGACCATAGGCTGTAATTTTAGATGTTCGTTCTGCCAGAATTGGGCAATATCACAAAAATCCGCGAAGAACTTCGCCGATAATGGGTATGAGCTTAACCCGGAAGAAGTTGTCCAGGAAGCCCTGAATAGTGGATGTAAAAGCATTTCATATACTTACACCGAGCCCACTATATTTTTTGAATATGCCTATGACACGGCCAGGGTCGCGGCAGAAAATGGCATTAAGAACATTTTTGTTACGAATGGATATATGACGGAGAAGGCCATAGAAGAAATATCACCTTATCTGGACGCGGTGAATGTGGACCTTAAGTTTTTTAGTGACACGTCATATAGGAACATTTGCAAGGGTAAGTTACAGCCGGTGCTGGATTCAGTTCGTAATATGAAACAGCGGGGAATATGGGTTGAGGTGACTACGCTGGTGGTTCCCGGGTTGAATGATTCCGACGAGGAGCTTACCGGTATGGCTGAGTTCATAGCTGATGTCGGGCAGGATATTCCCTGGCATATAAGCCGGTTTCATCCGGACTATAAATACACGGAAGCTGTGCCTACGCCAATAGCTACCTTGGAAAAAGCGTACGAGATCGGCAGAAAAGCGGGGTTGGAATACATTTATCTAGGGAATGTTCTTGCGGGCGGCAAAACCTTCTGTCCTCGATGCAATTATGTTCTGGTCGACAGAGAGATAGTTTCGAATGAAATGGAAAAAGATTTGATCAAGAATGGGGCATGTCCAAAATGTGGAACGGAGATATCCGGTGTCTGGGAATAACCATTTGAAGGGATTTAGATGAAAAAAATACTTTTGTTCCTGTTTATTGTGATTGTAATAGCCGGAGGGCTGGTTTATCATTATCGTTTTGATCTTTTCCAGATGTCTGCTGAGGCGGTCATTAAGGAAATGCTGCCTGATTACGTTGACGCCGAGAGTATAGTTTTCAATCTTGAAAAAGGCACCATGGAGGTGACGGGTTTTGGAATAAAAAACCCCAGGGAATTTACTAATAAATACCTTGCGCATATCGATTCGATATACTGTGAATACAAAATGAAGGGTGACAACCTCTTGGACGGTATTAATATTACCAAGATAGAGGCGAGGTCGCCCGTTATAACCATTGAGAGGCTGCGTAACGGTAAGGTTAATGTGAATTCCATGTCAGAGGTGATAACTCCTCCTAAGAAACTGTCAGAGGTGGTGTCTCCCCGCGAACTTCCAAAACCCAAGTCAGAAAGTCAGGTTTTTAACCCGGAATATTTTTCGGACTTTCTAACTCTTACTGACAAGATAAGTGTTCAGGATGGGAAAATTCTTTTTATAGATCATCACATGGGTCCGAGGACCTTATCCTACACCTTTGCGGATGTCTATGGCACTATCATTCTTGATCTTAGCTCGGATTATACCGAGGTCAAAGAACTTGAGACTTTTGGGCGTGGTTTTGTTAATTCTGATCCGTCGCAGAGAATAGAGTGGGCAATAAAATATTATCCGCTTAATTCTCCGCTTAGAATGTCTAATAGGTTTGATGTTTATGGAGTAGAGGTCACCCAGTTCAGGCCGTATTACGATATCTATTCTCCCATAGATTTTCGGAGCGGGAGAATGTCCGGTTCCCTGGTGTTTGATTTTGATAACGGCAATATAGGCTCTACAAATACTGTAACATTTCAAAATCTTACATTTTCTCCAAAACCGGGTAGTGTGGCCGCGCAGTATTGGGCGATAGGTGCCGGGGATATTGTAAACTATCTAAAATCCCGTTCCGGAGATATTTATTTTGATTTCAAAATAAAAGGTAGTATGACTGCTCCGCGTTTTTATCCGGGACCGATAGTGAAAGACGCTATACAACGTCTGGCAATAGACAAGATCTCTGAGATAGTACAGCAGGTTCAGGGTGGTGGGCAGGAAGGACAGGCTGCTGCAGCGTCCGGCGGAGGCGGAAGTGATGCCGACAAGATCATTGATATTATGAAAGAACTTTTACAAAAACAATAAAAGAAAGGAGCAAACATGTGGCTTTTAACTAAACTTATATCTGCGTTCTTTGTTGTCTACGGGTGCATGATAACCTTTAATCCGGCACTGTTGCCGAAGGTTATTGAGTATTTTAAGGGCGGAGAAAAGATGTACATAGGCAGCGGGGTCAAGGCTCTGTTCGGCCTGATCTTTTTGATGGCTGCTTCAGAATGTTCTATCCCGGGGATCATCCGTATATTCGGTATCCTTATGCTTATCGGTGGAGTGTCAGCTTTTGCCCTAAAAAAAGAGCGTATATTTAAGATGTTTGACTGGTGGCTCGCGAAACCGGCAAAAACGCTTCGTCTTGTTGGCATTACTACCATAGTTGTGGGAATAGTAATGATCATTTCTGTGTAAACAGATAAACATGGAGGATGAATATGCGCAATAGATCGATCATATCGATCGTGCTGCTCTTTGCGGTGTCCATTGTTCTTATGTGTGCGGATTCTTATGCGCTAGAACTGAAAAGCTCGGCGTTTGAGAGCAATGGAAACATACCGCAAAAGTACACGTGCAAGGGGGAGGATATTTCTCCTGCATTGTCATGGGACGGTGTTCCCGATGGCACAAAAAGTTTTGTTCTCATAATGGATGATCCGGATGCTTCAATGGGTACCTGGATACACTGGGTTATTTATAATATTCCGGGGAGTGTCAAGTTCCTGAAGGAGAAGATCCCCGGGAAATTGACTATCTATAATGGCGCGATGCAGGGAATAAATAGTTTTAGGTGGGCCGGTTATGGTGGTCCATGTCCACCTGCAGGTCCGGAGCACAGGTATATATTTCAATTGTACGCCCTTGATGCATCTTTGGAGATTAAGCCCGGGGCTTCAAAGGGAGATGTAACTAGAGCGATGCAGGGGCATGTGTTAGGCCAGGCTACGTTAATAGGCGTATTCGCATCTTAAAAGAAAGGCATAAATGAGACTGTACGGTAAAAATCCTGTTATTGAGAGGATCAGGTCAAATCCCGGCACGATAAAGAAACTTTATTTGCAGAAGGGAGTTGATCTGTCGGCGGTAGTTCAGGAATGTAAAAAAAATGAAGTAAACTTTGAATCGGTGGATAAGATCTGGTTCAAGGAGAATGCGGGTGACATACATTCTCAGGGCGTGATCGCGGAGATCAAGGACTTCAGTTATACTCCTTTTAAAAAGGTAATGGAAAACTGTTTGAGGGGTGTTGCTATCCCGGTTGTGCTTGACGGTATAACTGATCCGCAAAATCTGGGATCCATAATCCGGACTCTTGCGTGTATGGGGAAGTTTTCTTTGATCATACCCGAGCATAATTCGGTGGATGTTAATGAAACGGTTCTCAGGGTCGCCTCCGGAGGAGAAAATCATCTGGACATAGCTATGGTGATAAACAGCGCTACAACTATCTCAAAGATAAAGGATCAGGATGTGATGATAGCAGGCGCGGTTGTTGAGTCCAGTGAGCCTGTGGACAAGGCCGAACTTAATTCGCCGCTGGCATTGGTGATGGGGGCCGAAGGTAAAGGTATCAGGCCGGGGATATTGAAACTACTTGATGCCCGGCTGTCTCTTTCCATGGAAGGCGCGGGGCTTTCATACAATGTTTCTGTGGCTACGGCTTTATTTTGTTATGAGGTTAAACGGAGGATATATGGCTGACAATAAGGTTTTAGATTTCATTGCCGAGATCGGCATGCTTAAAAGGATAAAACGAAGCGGATGGTGGGTTCTGGGCATACCGCGTGATGAGAGTGTAGCGGAGCACAGCTTCCGGTGCGCGACGATAGGATATATACTCGCTAAAAGTGAGGGAGCGGATCCGTACAAAGTTGTCATGATGGGGCTTTTTAATGATATTCATGAGGCCAGAATAAGCGATCTTCACAAGATGGCGCATAAATATATTGATGTGCGTGATGCTGAGAAAAAAGCTTTTAATGAGCAGGTTGAGGATCTTACTCCTAACATTAAGGAGGAGCTGACCTGCCTGAGAGAGGAACATGACGAGCAGGAAAGCCTCGAAAGCCTTGTCGCACGTGACGCGGATATCCTGGAATGCCTGATACAAGCGAAAGAGTACTGCGATATCGGGTACGAGAATGCCAAAAAGTTTTTTCAAAAGGCACCGGATCATTTAAAGACCGAGAGCGCGAAAAAAATGTGGAAAGACGCTTCCTCCTGGGATTCCAGTACATGGTGGGAAAAACTTAGTAAGTTTGAGCGATAACAAACCGTGTCACAGAAATTTATTGTTATCCCGGGTGAGTAAGCAAAGTTTATTGTCATCCTGGGTGAGCAAACAAAATTTATTGTCATCCCGGACGAGAAAGCAAATTTATTGTCATCCCGGACGAGAAAGCAAATTTATTGTCATCCC
>CAYWDJ010000009.1:0-12689 GCA_964457005.1 uncultured Planctomycetia bacterium | reverse complement strand
ATGAATGATCTTAAAAGTTTTAAAGATAATGGGCATGTATTCTTTTCCTCGCAAACCGAGGAGGGGAAGGGGGTTCCGATAGAGGATCTTGGCACTCTCCCTAAAAAGGCGGTAGTTATATTTGGAAGCGAAGGCAAGGGGCTGTCCGGCGAGCTGAGAGAATTTTCTGACAGATCTTTTCATATTCCCATAAAGGATACGATCGAGTCTCTGAATGTTACCGTGGCGGCGGCTATATCAATGTATGCGTTCAGCCGTGCTAAAAAATAACTTACGAGGTGTCATGGAAAAAATATATATGGTCTATGTGACAGCAAGTGGTAAAAATGAGGCTAAGATAATTGCGAAAGAGATAGTCTTCAACCGCTTAGCGGCATGTGCCAATGTCTCGGATAAGATAGATTCTTTTTACTGGTGGGAGAATAAGTTTGAAGAGAAAGCTGAAGCTGCCATTATTTTTAAGACAAGAGAATCACTTTTGTGGGATCTGGAACAAGAGATCAAAAATATTCACAGTTATTCCTGTCCGTGTATAGTCGCCATGCCGATCGAATATGTCTCTAAAGAGTACGCGGAATGGGTGATAAGAGAAACTTCCTGATGCTATGGATAAAACAAAACGTATTAGCCGGGTAGAGATAAACAAAAATAACGATCTGGTTATTTTTGAAGATATCTCTTTAAAAGAAAAAAAGACTTCATATTCGGTTGGTCTCACAACTACGAACAAAAAAACTCAATTAAGGAAAGTTGTCCTGAACGGAGCCTGGCGTCTTACTCCGGAAAACGACCTCGAATACCGCCTGGTGGGATCCACTTCCCGACATCTTGGAAAATCCATACTTTTTAGGGGAATTCTGAAAGATCCATCGGGCTCATTGCTTTCTTTCTCTGCGAAGAGAATAGAAGGCTTCTCCGGAAAAGTATCTTCCCGGATCGACCTTAAGGGGCGCTGGCAGTCCGACCGTAACAATCGTATAACATTTATTGTCTCCCGAGCGCAAGGGGCTTCCAATACGTTGAGGTTTGAAGGAGCCTGGGAGGCGAATAAAAACAATCTCCTTGTTTACCGATACTCAAAAACCCATCTTAAAACAAAAGTTAAGCAGACACAAATACTTATATTTAAAGGGTTCTGGGCTGTCGGCAAGAATAGATTGGTTTACAGGCTGGAGGGAAGATCAGATTCTTCGTTTAGTTTTAAGGCTGCTTTCCAGACCAGAAGCATACGTGCCAAGGCTGGTGCGATAAAATATCAGGTGGGTATAATTTATTCCAGAGGCGGCGTTAAAAGGACGCGAAAGCAGACTGTCACAATTTTTGGAACTTGGAAGTTAAGCAAAGATCTTTCTTTGGAGTTTACGGTCAAGTCGTACGGTTCCAAGTCCTACCGCATTTCACTTGGCATTCAGGCTCTTATTTGGGAAAAGGGCAAGCTGAAGTTGTCGTTGACATCCGACCGCAATAAAGATCTGGGGGTTGATCTGGTTTTTACAAAAAAATTTACCAGTGACGCGGAGCTGTTCCTTGCTCTGGCGCAAAGTAAACAGGAAAGTAAGATCATAGGCGGCATGCGGGTTAAATTTTAATCTAGCATGTGTCATCCCGGAATTTGCGAAGCAAATATCCGGGATCTCTAAAAAAGGAGCCGACATGAAAAACTACAGAAAAGAATTATGGTTCAACATAGAGAAACGGCGTGACTATATAAACATAACTCCGGAAGTCGTAGCAACGGTTATCGATAGCGGAGTAAAGAACGGTCTATGTCTCGTCAATGCTATGCATATAACTTCAAGTGTTTATATCAACGATGATGAGCCCGGTTTGATACAGGATTATGATGATTGGCTGGAAGGCCTTGCTCCGCATGAACCTATTGATCATTACAGGCATAATGGGTACGAAGATAATGGCGATGCCCACTTGAAAAGGCAGATAATGGGGCGTGAAGTGGTCGTAGCGATAACCGACGGAAAACTGGATTTCGGCCCCTGGGAGCAGATATTTTATGCGGAATTTGATGGTAGGAGAAGAAAAAGAGCCCTTATTAAGATTATAGGTGAATAGGCCTAAATTATTGCCCAAACTGGCATTTTCAACTTCCTGTGGTATACTTTTTAATTATGGGCAAGATTAAAAACCTTACTAATGAAGAGACGAGAGATAGAATAATAACCGAGTTGAATGACATGGGTATAGGCCATGCCACGTTTACTATACACGTGATAGATGGCCCTAAAGTCCTCTTAGAGGGCGAGATAGCGACCGAGCATGTCAGGGGAATTATTACACAGGCTATTAATGATATTGCGAGGGTGAGAGATATTGTTGACGGGCTTATCGTTGTCCCGGAACTGGAAGACCCTCATTTTCATGATGAAATGTATTATCATGATGATGAGATCTATGATGAAGATGACGAATTCATTGGGACAGAAGATGCGTTCCAGTCCGTCGAAGATGGGATACCATATATACCTCCAACCGGCTCGACTTCTCATGATACCTATGAAGAGCTTCAAAGGAGAGAGCGTAAAAGAAAAAAAAGACTCGGGCGCTAATGAACCATGGAAGGATCTCTTACAGAAGAAAAGTTAGCGTGGTATTTTAATCCATTAATAATTTTGGGGTCTATGGTGCTTTTTGGGCCGCTGGGATTGCTCCTTGTGTGGTTCAGGCCGAGAACCAATATTGTGGTGAAGATCATAGTGTCGGTCATTGTGCTCGCAGTTACGATATGGTTTACGTATGACGCGGTGAATTATTACCGGGACATGACGATACATCTGGAAGAAATAGCGGAGAATGCTAAGATTAAATAGGGGAGGGGTTTAAATATGTTTGGACTGGGACTACCGGAAATTCTATTAATACTTGTTATTGCGCTTTTGATATTCGGTGCGGCCAAGCTTCCTGAAATAGGGAGATCACTGGGTAAAGCTTTGAGTGAGTTCAAAAAAGGTACACAGGAACTTAACGAAGATAAGACTAAAGAAGACGATAAGAAAACAGGATGAGCCCTCTTTACCCTGAAGAATCCAAAAAACTGGATGTAATTGCCCACCTTGAAGAGCTCAGGAAAAGGATATTGATTTCGCTGTCATTCCTTTTTTTAGCGGCGATATTTTTTTTCATAAAAGGAAATTATGTGTTTCCGATCGTTGTTCTCCCCGCGAAAGGTCTGATTGACGAGCTAATTTTTATAAGTCCTACAGAGGCATTTGTGTCATATCTGAAGGTGTCTATTCTTTGCGGTTTTGTTCTAACTTTCCCTCTGATACTTTTTCACGTGTGGAGGTATCTCTCTCCGGCATTCGATCCTAGAATGCGTAAAAGGATAGTTGTTTGGCTAAGCCTGTCACTTTTTCTCTTTTTCGCCGGGATATCATTCTCATATTTCTTTGCTTTTCCGACGGCCCTGAAATTTCTTATAAGTTTTGGTGAAAAAATAGCCGTTCCCAAAATAGCTCTGGGTAAGTACATATCATTTTTCGGAGCGATTATTCTTATTGGCGGCATAATTTTCGAGATTCCCGTTGTCATGGGCCTTTTGGGGGATGCCGGTATAGTTAAGTCGAAGACCCTCAAGACCAAGAGGCACATTGCGGCTCTCGGCATCATGATCTTTGCCGCAGTAATAACTCCCACACAGGACATCATAAACATGCTTATCTTTGCAGTTCCCATGCTGCTGTTGTACGAGGTAGGTATTCTCATTGTTTCCCGCCTGGAAAAGTAGGCCTTTCATTGTTTTGTTTGTAGTATAAAAAGTTGCATCGAGCTGTAATGCGTGATAACCTTTAAGAGAATGCAAAGATGGAAAAGGCGAGGTTATCATGGAAAAATACACCCACATATCAAAATGAAAGTATGTAATTATTGCGCTTTTTGCATTCACGATAATTATCTCTCCAAATCACATTAACTCAGACGCTGAAATGATATATCTTGAAGGAGTTGCGTCCTGGTATGCTGAGTTTTCTCCGGGAGTTCTTGAGACCACAGCGAATATGGAAAAATTTAATCATGATGGCATGACAGCGGCCATGTGGGGAGTTCCTTTCGACACATTACTTGAAGTTACAAATATGGATAATGGAAAAACAGTTATAGTACGGGTTAATGATCGTGGCCCGGCAAAAAGGTTAGTCAAAGAAGGCCGTATCGTGGACTTGACCATGGCCGCTTTTGAAAAGATAGGAGACATTGATAAAGGTTTGGTCAATGTCCGGGTGCGAATAAAGAAGTAAAGAGTTCATCCTTCCCGCATTCGCGTCATCCCCGCGTAGGCGGGGATCTCAAAAAAAATTTGAATTTTTCATATCTCTCATTATAATTATAAGTGACGTATATAATAATAAGGGAGAAGTTTTGCACTCGTATTTAAAATATCTCAAACGTTCATCACTACTATTACTCATCATCTTACTCTCATCCTGCGCGACCTCGCGCGTGTCACAACCTGTTTCAGCTCCATATGCCGGGGTACGGCAGAATACATATCATTCAGTTGCTCCCGGGGAAACTGTCTGGCGTATAGCTAAAATGTATAATGTTGACAGTGATGCCATAGTCAAGGCTAATAAAATACGGGATGTTAGCGATATAAATATCGGAGAAAAACTTTTTATACCAAACGCTGCTATCCGAAAAAATGTTCTAACGCTTTACCCTTCAAATAAATGGAAGTATATAATTGTGCATCACAGTGCTACCGATTATGGAAGTTCCCGCGAGTTTAATGAGGCGCACTTGAAACGCGGATGGGAGGGCGTAGGGTATCATTTTGTAATCGACAATGGGACCTGCGGCAAAGAGGACGGACAGATCGAAACAACTCCGCGCTGGATAAAACAGAAGAGAGGGGCGCATTGTAAGGCAGACGGTATGAACCCAAAGGGCATAGGCGTATGTCTTGTTGGAAATTTCTCAGACGGTCGGGCGGTCTCATCCAAGCAAATGAACTCGCTGGTATATCTGGTTACAAAGCTCAAAAACTACTACAACATTCCCGACAACCGGATTATGGGGCACGGCCAGGTTTCCGGCGCCCAGACGGAATGCCCGGGCAAGAAATTCCCCTGGAAGACATTTTGGTCCAAAATGCGCTAAAATCGTGCTTATAACCATATAATTCTTGACTTTTTTTGAATTAACGGTATGATGGTCTTACTATACTATTATAGTAAAAACCGGAGGCATTGATGAAAATAAATGAGATAGTAGACGGTGAAAATATCACATTATCTCTTGATGGTAATTTTGATGAAATAAGCAGTCCAAAAGTTGAAAGCAAGCTGGATGACGCGTTTCTTACAGATGCGAAAAAGATCCAGTTTGATATGCAGCATGTTAACTATATCTCAAGCGCCGGCATAAGGGTGCTTATACTGTCCCACAAAAAGGGCATAAAACACGGCAAAAAAATAGGTCTTGTTGCTATGTCAGAAAAAGTTAAAGATGTACTCGACGTTGTCGGGATCCTGCCAATATTTTCCATTTAGCGGAGCGTAAGAATGTCAACTAAGCCTGAAGAATATATGATAAGAGCTACGCTCGTAAGCTTGTTCTGTAATATCGTTCTGGTACTCATTAAATCAACGGCCCTTATTATGGTCGATTCATTGGCCATTGCCATAGACCTTGGGATTTCCTTTGTAGGACTTGCGGTTTCGGTTATCCTGTACTACTCAATAAGGCTTTCAAATAGACCCGCTGACCAGGCGCACAACTATGGTTACGGCAAGGTAGAACATGTTTGTGAAGCTCTTGAGGGTGTTGTCCTGATAGGTATCGCTTTCGCAATGTCTTCCCAGGCAATTGTGGGTCTTTTTCATCCGTCACACATCAAAATGCCTGCCGTAGGTTTTATTACCAGTATTATCAACAGTTCGATAAATTTTGCCGGTGCATATTATATTTTCAAGATGGCAAGAAAAAGCGCTTCCCCAGCTATAAAGGCGGAAGGCGTTCATTACAGGCTGGAAGGGTTTATTTCCGGGATGATCGCTATCGCTTTCTTTGTTGAGATCCTGCTGCATTCCAGGGGATTGACGCATATGGCGCTATATGTCGACCCTGTCACGGCTCTTCTTGTGAGCGTGGTGATAATCGTACCGTCATTTAAGTTAGCGAAACACGCATTCTTTAAACTTCTGGACGCATCAGTCGAGGAAGACAGCCAGCTAGAGATCCTCAGGCAGCTAGGTGTATATATCAATGAATATTGTGAGTTCAGAGACCTCAGAACGCGTGTCGCCGGACGTACAAAATTCGTTGAATTTCAGTTGGTAGTACCCTCCGAAATATCCCTCAAAAAAGGTCATGAAATGGTCTCACATCTGGAAGAGGACATAAGAAGCCACATCAAAAATTCCGAGGTAAACATCCGTATGGTCCCATGCAAAATGGACTGTGATTTTGTAAAGAACCATAAACCATGTCCATATGAAAACTGCAAGACGATGCCTGACAATGTATAGATCCCAGTAGGGATGCCTGCACATCTGTAAATCATTTTACGCCTTCCAGGTAGGATTCAAATTACGCGAGCTGAAGCGAGCCGCAAAGAACCAGTAGGAATTTCCGTGAGAAGCCCATATAAACAAGGCTATTTCCCTCACGACCACAACGTCCGATAATGTATGTTATGTTAACTTCGCAAGGCGGAGAAAAGAGACCAATCAGCGGACCGTTTTTCTCGCCCCAAGATGTTGTTGCTACCACTTGCCCCATATAAACACGCTCTTGTTCTTGATCTGTTCTTAAGGTTTGTATGTTCTTTGTTCTAATGTTCTTTCCAACTGGTATCAAAGTTTTTATAACGTACAACTCAAAACTTATAACTTGCGCCGAGCTCGAGCTCCTCAAATAGCTCGAGCGAGTTCTCTAAACCCGCCGGTATTCTGACCCCCATATTTGTCTTCTAAGCCACTTTCTATTATAAACCCATACCAATACCCGTGACTTCCGTGACGTCTTTGCGAGGCATTTATGACCGAAGCAATCTTTCCGACTGCCGCTCAAACATCCCCATAAACAACCCCTCAGATTCGCCGTCTAAGCGACGATCTTTCTCAAATAGTGTCCTAGGTCGATGACTCCTGGAGGCATTTTTTAGACCTTATATCTACCCTGGGAATGTCTGTAAAATGTTAGGTGGAAAGTTAGATTGATTTGGTGGGAGTAAAATCGTATATGTTAAAGTTTTGCGTACCCATTCATTTTTTACATAACAAAATATTTATCCAGTACTCATTTTTTCGTTCTGTTCGCACATCTTCGGTTTTCCACACCTTTTTTTTCTTAAACCCTCCTAGTTCGTTAAATATTTTTTCCAGGGTTTCCTCATTATAATAGCTAAAAAATCGACCATTTATTGATCGTTCACCCTCGCCATATTTACAGGACACATAAAATATGCCATTTTTCTGTAAAGATTTTTTAAGCTTTTCCAAGATAGGTAGTATTCTTTTCTTTGGAATGTGGAGCAAAGAAGCTGACGCCCAAACCCCATCGAATTCTTTCTCAAATGATATCTCGTCAAAGGATAATCTTAAAACGGGTTTTTTGATAAGTTTCGAGCCTACTTCAACCAACTTCTCTGATGCGTCGAAAGAAACTATGTCATATCCATGCTGCTTGAAGTATAAACTATCCCTACCAGATCCGCATCCTGCATCGAGAATTTTACTGCCTTTTGGGACTCTTGCAAGAAAAGGCCTATACAGAGATTCCATGCCAACGTCTAATGTGCCTTTAATAAATCGATGAGCATTTTCATCGTAATATTTTATTGTATTGTCTTCAGGGTCATTAAAACACGGGTTCATTTTCATGTTTGGGCTTCCATCTGTGAATCAGATTATTGATGGCTATAATATCAACATCTTGTAGATATTTCTTTCGCTGATCGTCCAGACCACCCATTTGATTAATTAGCGTTTCTCTCAAAGGATTGCAGCTGGAGATCAGAAAAGAATTTCTTTTATGCAACCTTTCTAAATATTTTAACTCAGGGACACCGGTAAATTTGCCAGATACACCTCTGTTACACTCCTTACATGCCAAAACTAGATTCCAAATACCATTTATATTAACACCAGACAAATAAGGTTGAAGAATAAACGGAAAAAAATGGTCAACATCACCTAGATTTACATCACCACTTTTCACAGTGATATCAGTAAAACAATAAAAACATTTCCCCTTCTGATATCCATTTAACGCATCCCGACAGGATGTGATGCCAATCCGTTCAGATAAGCGGGTTTGTACAAACAAATCTTGATAATGTTCATCATATTTTACTTCCAATAGATTTGGTGAGATATTTAATCCCCAGGCGGTTTCAACTAACCTCCACCTGGCTTCTGTTTCAACGGGAAGATTCTCGTATTGAAACCCATTGCACAATTCAAAAAAATGATCTGTTAACACAATGCCGTTTTTGTTCTTACGATCATCAACGAAAAACCTCTTTGGGATTTCTTGTTTGTTTACAATGTGAAAAGCATCAATAACGTTCTGAAACCCCAAGTTAAGTGTGTTTTTTATTAAATCATCTTTTGAAATTTCCTTCCGGTTATATTCTCTACATGCATCAAGGAATTTGCTCGACCCCGCCGTGCCTTGTTTGTCTGATTTGTCTAGATGATCAAGGATGTTTTTCGAAAATGGTACGGCAAGATCTTCAAGCTTAACTAGTGTTTTGTCGTTCCCTGAAAGTGATAGTAATGATTTGGCCAAAGCAAATTTATAGGAAGCAGAATTCTGACCGAACAATATTATTGATCGCCAATAGGAATCTAGACTTGGTTTTGTTTCGCTGAAATATGACATATTTTGTACTTCAAGTTAGTTTTTATAGTTTTAATTCTAAACCCGTACCCAATTTGTTCCCCAAGGTGCCCCCTGCCCTGTTGGCAGCGTCAAATAGTATAATGGAGGTGCCGGGAGTCGTAAAGCAGTGAAAAACTAACCTATTCTAACCCAAGCACTTATGTTGTAAACTGTTTATTTGTAAAAGATTTTGGATTCCACACAGGTTACAACATCTTACAATGTTTTCCCCTATATTCACTCTGGGGGGCACTGTTTGGGCACATCCGGAGGATAGGTCAAAAATCTCTAAAGACATCTTCTCTCGTCACAACGTTTTCAACGTTTTTACGATTAGCTCAGTACGTTTCTTAGAAAATTCTTCAAAGAAGTCAAACCCGTAGCTAGAAAGATTAGGGATTAGATGCCTTTTGCGAAAAGCGGCATCCCGTGTTTGAATCCATTCATCAAAAGGGGTTTTGTTCTTTGACAAATTCTCCGCGTTAGTAAGTAATTGAAGGTTGGATAAGATGTTATAGCTCGACATATAGGTATTAATCTTGTTTTCATCGTATCCTCGCTTCTTCAATGCTCTTTTTTGAAACTCAGTTTTAGGAAAAATGTGATCTTCGTGAAAAACAGCATCTTTCCAATCCCGGTCAGGATAAAGAAGAGACAAAGCAAGGTTAGTATACCGTCCTTGGTGGGCGTATTCCAAGATATGTTCAATCTCAGCAGCACTAAGTTGCGGCTCTATCCCAAGAGATCTATAAAGATTATCCGAGGGAAATGGAGTTGTTGGGCCACAAGGAACCAACAACTCCCGCAACCGAGTCAGAATTGTATCAGACGATCCTCCAAAGGCATTTTTTATTATTGAAAACACAAACCATTTTCGGATTGCAACCTGTGCCTCAGCATCCTTAACATTTGAAGAGGTATCAAATGAAGATTTCCCTCGCTTTTTCAGATAAAAGGCAATCGGGAGCAATACCAGCGGAGCCACTATGTTCTTTTTGTGAAAACCATACCGTGAGATTAGTCGAACTGTAGTAGAAAGTGCTTCCTTTATGCCTTCCCAATTTTCTTCGATAATTCGCAGATTGTCTCTTGTAAAGTTTTTCACTTTATATTGTATGGGCAGGCCAAGGCTTTGCCCCTTTGAGTTTTTGGTTTCGCTTAAGTATAAACACGCTTTAAGTACAAAATCTTTTCCAAAGTTGTACCCATTGCCGATTTCATTAAGTGAATCGGTGAAGTCATGGATTTCACTGCGAGCATCCAGTGTTTCCCATTTCGCTGTTGCGGTGGCCAACAAAAGGTCTGAGTACTCCAGTGACTTTCCAGCAGAATTCGCTCTCACGAAAACCTGCAGAACCTTATCATAATTTTGTGAATTCTCTTGATAATAGTTCCCCACAAGGGTTGTGTGAATACGGTTGTGTAGACGTCCTATTAATTTTTTAGCATTCTGCCGTTGATCGTCTGTTAACGCCATCAGTTGCTCTCGCATATCTGACTTAGCATCCTCAGCATCCTCGAAATCTAAAATTCTGCCAACCAAATACCAAAGTTGAGCTCCTTCACCCTTAGGTTCTGCATTTTCCCTAAATGCAAAACCGTAGGTCAACTCTTCGGGGTTGTCCTCATTAGAAACAGGTGGCTTTAAAAGGTTCAGATACAAACGTGTTTCTCTGGTACGATAATAGAAATATCTATACTTCCCCTTTAACCCTATAAAAAGAGCAGTAATGCGCTGTTGCCCATCTAGAACAAGTTTGATGTCTTTTTTAATTCCAGACATATTTGCAGGCGGATTATGCGGATTCTCCTTGTCAAAATCTCGGATGAATTCATAAACAGGCCATTCGTCTTTGTTCTTTTGATCAAGCCGCCAAAAAAGAAATGATCCAATGGGGAAATCAGCCATGATTGAGTCAAAAAGTCGCTGAATGCGATCTGTTTCCCACACTAATTCTCGCTGTATGGCGGGGAGATAAATATCCTGATTGATTTGTCGAATTATATCGCTTACTCGAATTGGGCTATATTCCATTCTGACTCCTTACAAATTTTTACCAAAAAGACTCATAAGTACATATTATACCACTTCATCCTTCCTGTTGAAACTATCTTTTCCATGCAAGTGGGATGGGACACGAAATAACTCTCTTTAATCTCCCAGCCTTTATACTGCCATCTCCATTTTAACCACATTTTGCCCCTTATTTTCTGCCTTTTAGTGCTCCAGCGTTCAATCTGTGATTCCTTAAACCGTAGGACTTTTCCAATCTTTATGTGAGTAACGTAGTGATAGTGCACGCACTTATAAACCAAAGCCTGACTTACTTGTAAATATTCACATAAATCTTTAACTGTAAGCAGTTTTTCCATGGGTTAGAATACCTTATTCTTGCCACACTCCGGGGACTATTTTCTAGTTCTTGCCGAATGGCCCGAGAACAGCGGCGGTTTCCATCCCCGGGCCTTCGGTAAGGACAGCCAAGGAAGACATGTCGGCCTCTACCTGGTCAATATAAAAAATACCCCTACTCCCCCTACTCCCCCAACTCCTTTATACCCTTCCTTAGCCCCTTGATCCCTATATGAAACTTCTTAGAGATCTCTTCCCTGGTAAAAGAGTCAAGGGAAGTGCCCCTAGAGGCGAGCAAGGCTTTAATAAGGTATACGTATTTAGCACGCGTGCGTGTTGTGGTAAGGTAGTCCGGATCAAAGAAACTGCTATCTACACTGAAAGAGTCACCAGGCAGTTCTTTAAGAGTTACCCACGCTTCTTTACCACGCTGGAACTTAACGTCAATAAGGTTATATTTATCACGGAGTTTACGCAGAATCTCGGATACCTCAGCCTTTTTAGTTGTCTCCACCCAGAAAGCAGGTATTTTAAGCTCCAGGACAAGATTATCTATAAACACCGGGAAAGCCCCGCCAGAGGTTTCATCAGGTAAATGCTGACTCTTAGCCGCCAGGAGTAAATAAGTATTCATGGTCCGGTCATCACGCTTTAAAAGCATCCGTGGGAAGAAGTCCTCATCTTCCAATAAAGACGAGCTTAGTTTTACAGGCCCTTCTTTTGGCTTGGAGGAAGCTTCCCTGAAAGCCTGCAGCTTTTCAACCTGAGCCAGACGGGCGCTTTCTAAAGGGAGAGCCGCGAGCCTTGCAAGCTTTTCCCGGGCAAGCTTCGGCGAGTCTATAAGCGTAGACGATTCAAAATTAACCTTCATAGCCATAACACTCCAGTTATGGCTCCCCTCTACTACATACCGGGAATCCACTATTATAAGCTTATCATGAAGCAAATATTTACTGGTTACCGGAAGTATAACCGCCCCCTTCTCTTTTAAGACCTGGAAGGGCTTTTCACTGAAAGTAGGAGCATTTTTACTGTAAATAGCCTTGGAATTAAGGTATATCGTGACGGATACGCCCCTATCCAGAGCCTCAGCGAGATCGTTCATCAGAAGGGCTACAGGACGCTTCTCAGAGGGACTCATGATGTACATTGAGATGACGATGGACTCTTTGGCGTTGTCGAGTAGATCTATTACAGCCGGCTCGTAGGCGCGGTCGGAGATATCCTGGACGGTGGCTGGGTGGACCTCAGCAGCTTGAATGGGGTGTGTATAGGCAAAACTTAGAATTATAAGCAAAAACAGGGATTTCTTCATCTGGTCATTTTAACCCTCGTTTATGAGCCATTACACTACAAACTACTCAACAACACTTGCGTTTTCAAACAATCCGGATCTGCCGGAGAACCAAAAACCAGGACAAGTTCATATGTCGCGCGAGTAAGGGCTATATACATTAGATTTGTGCTTTGTTCTTTACTCCATCGGTCTTTC
>CAYWDJ010000008.1:21777-23488 GCA_964457005.1 uncultured Planctomycetia bacterium | reverse complement strand
ATATTGGAACCCGGTCGTTTTATTGCCGGGAACAGCGGCATTCTGGTGACAAAGGTGCTTTATGTGAAGAGGGGCAGCACCGGCAAGAAATTTGCGATAGTTGACGCGGGGATGAACGATCTTTTGAGACCCAGTTTATATGAGGCGTATCATGAGATAAAGCCCGTTGTTAAAAGGAAGTCAAAGAAATTTAAATATGACGTAGTCGGTCCTATATGCGAAAGCGGAGATTATCTTGCTTTGCATAGAGAGCTTCCGGAAGTCATCCCGGGAGAACATCTTGTTGTTATGGGAGCGGGCGCTTATGGTTTTACCATGGCATCCAATTATAATTCAAGGCCGCGTCCCGCAGAGCTACTGGTGATGGATGGAGACGTGAAGCTGGTAAAGCCTGCTGAGACATACCAGGATCTGGTGCAGGGCGAAAAGATACTTAAAGAATTAAGATAAGCTGTAAGCTATAGGTTCTTCTTATAGCCTATAGCTTAAAGCTTATAGCTTAAAAGAGGAGATATACATGTCATTGAAACATGATCTTGTTTTTACAAAAGCTGTAGCCAGCGGGAATGATTTTATAATTATTGATAACCGCAGTGGAGAGCTGGATGCGCGCGAGATTGACTGGTCACATGTCGCAAAGGATCTGTGCCGGAGAAGACTGTCCATAGGGGCCGATGGGCTGCTTGTGTTGGAGGCTTCACGAAAAGCTGATTTCCGCATGAGGGTGATAAATCCGGACGGGTCAGAAGTGGATATGTGTGGTAATGGTGCAAGATGCAGCTGCCTTTATGCGACCAGAGTCGGCTGGGGAGCGTCTCTTAAATTTGAGACAGGCGCCGGGATACTTGAAGCTGATGTTGTAGAAGAGTCGGTTAAGATAAAAATGAGCGATCCAAAGGATACTCAGCTTGAGATAAAACTTGGTGTCGACACTAATATCATGGTAGTTCATTTTATAAATACCGGAGTACAGCACGTTGTTCACCTGGTTGATGGCCTGGAAAGTTATCAGGTTAATGACATTGGGAAAAAGATCAGAGAGCATACAGAGTTTGCCCCCCTTGGAACAAATGCAAATTTTGTTGGGGATATTAGTGGTAATACGGCTTCCTTGAGGACATATGAAAGAGGGGTAGAAGGGGAAACACTCGCCTGCGGAACGGGAACAGTGGCTTCAGCAGTTGTACTCGGGCTTTTGGGGCTTGTGTCGTCGCCTGTCAAAATGAAGACACAAAGCGGCGAAGTTCTTACGGTTTATTACGAAATTAAAGGCAACAAAATAACAGATGTATATCTGGAAGGTCAGGCCGGCATAGTTTGTGTAGGCAAGGCATAAAAAGCTATAAGCTGTAAGCTCTAAGCTGTAGAAGAACATATAGCTTAAAGCCTATAGCTTAAAGCTAACAAAATGGAGGCAAAAGATGTTTAAGGGGTCATTCGTAGCTATAGTTACACCGTTCAAGAACGGTAAGGTGGATGAAGATGCATATAGGGAACTTCTTGAGTTCCAGATAGAGGGTGGGATTGACGGTATAGTTCCTTGCGGAACTACCGGAGAGGCCGCCACTTTGAGTACTGAAGAGCATAAAAGAGTGATCGATCTGGCGGTTGAAACCGTAGCCGGTCGTGTTCCGGTTATCGCGGGTACGGGTTCAAACTCTACTCGAGAGGCTGTCGACATTACTGCCAGCGCGAAGAAAGCCGGTTGTGA
>CAYWDJ010000008.1:13349-21677 GCA_964457005.1 uncultured Planctomycetia bacterium | reverse complement strand
ACTCTACTCGAGAGGCTGTCGACATTACTGCCAGCGCGAAGAAAGCCGGTTGTGACGGAGCTCTCATAGTAACTCCGTATTACAATAAGCCTACACCGGAAGGGCAGTACAGGCATTACGCGGAGATAGCGTCAAAGGTAGATATCCCCATCATGCTTTATAACGTTCCGTCGCGTACCGGGACCTGCATGCTGCCGTCTACCATAGCCAGACTTTCAAAGATAGATAATATCGTGGCTGTTAAAGAAGCTGCCGGTAGTGTCCAGCAGGTCGCGGATATTTTGTCTTTGTGTGATCTTACTGTAATGAGCGGAGATGATTCCCTTACCCTTCTATTTATGACATTGGGTGCGACTGGAGTTGTAAGTGTCGCTGCTAACATCGTACCGGATAAGGTGCACACTTTGACCGATAGTTTTCTGTCTGGGAATATTGAAGCCGCAAAGAATATGCACTTTGAGATCATGGAACTTTGCGCGTCAATGTTCATTGAGACCAATCCCCTCCCAGTAAAGACAGCGCTTAGTTTGATGGGGAAGATAGATCTTGGATTTCGGCTTCCGCTTTGTGAGATGGAAAAAGCTAACCAGGCAAAACTTGAAGAAGTGCTTAAGAAGTATAAACTGATCTAAGCTATAAGCTTTAAGCTATAAGCTGTAAGCTATAAGGGAAAAATATAGCTTAAAACTTATAGCTTATAGCTTAAAAGAGGAGACCTGAAGTATGGTGAAAATAGGAATAGCGGGAGCTTGTGGAAGAATGGGAGGGCGCATTGCCGTGCTTGCCATAGAAAATGGAGGTTTTGAGATAACAGGTGCGTTCGATATCTCAACAAATCCTAAAACTGGTAAGGATCTTGGAGAAGTTATAGAAACGACTCCAATGGGTGTTGAAGTAACTTCAGACCTGGAGTCGGCGTCAAACCTGGATTGCCTTATTGATTTTACTTTGCCTGATCCGACACTCGAACATGTAAGGATCTGCGCGGAAAAGGGTATTCCAATGGTTATCGGCACCACCGGCATAGGCGTCGAGGGTGAGGAGAAGATCAAAGAAGCCGCACAGCGAATACCAATAGTGTTTTCTCCGAATATGGCTATAGGTGTGAATCTCCTTTTTAAGATAGTGAGTGAAGCTGCTCGTGTCTTGGGTAAGACTTTTGATATAAAGGTCGACGAGACGCATCATGTACATAAGAAAGATTCTCCAAGCGGCACCGCGAAGATGATAGGTAAGGTAATAAAGGACGCGGCAGGGATTGACGCTCCTATAGAAGCCTTCAGGGAAGGCGAGGTTATAGGGAATCACGGAATAGTGTTTGACGGCGTTTTTGAAACTCTTGAGATAAGGCATAACGCCAAAAGCCGTGATGTTTTCGCTGCCGGGTCTCTGGAAGCCGCGAAATATGTTGTTAATAAAGAACCGGGCCTATATAGTATGGCCGATGTACTTGGAATAAAATAGAAAGGAAAAACATGGAATTTGCAGATAGAATTAAACAGTTGCCGCCATACTTATTTGGGGAGATAGATAAAGCAAAACAAAAAGCGATGGCAGAAGGAAGGGACATAATTGATCTCGGGGTAGGAGATCCGGATACTCCGACACCGGATTTTGTCATTGAGAAATTACAGAAAGCCGTTGAAGATCCTTCAACGCATACCTATGCTCTTAACAAGGGCCTCGCTGCCTTGCGGCAGGAGATGGCTAAGTGGTATAAAGACCGTTTCGATGTCGATCTGGATCCTGAGACAGAGGTTCTTCCTCTTTCCGGGTCTAAAGATGGAATAGCGCATATTCCGCTTGCTTTTATAAATCCTGGGGATGAGGTTCTTGTCCCGGATCCGGGGTATCCCCCGTATAAGTCCGGCACTATATTTGCGGGAGGTAAGGTTAACCTTATGCCGCTTCTTGCTGAGAATAACTTTTTGCCCGACCTGGACGCGATAGATGAGGAAACCGCGAAGAAGTCAAAGATAATGCACCTTAACTATCCGAACAATCCTACGGGAGCTGTTTGTGATAAGGAATTCTTTGCCAAGGCCATAGCTTTCGCTAAAAAATACGATATCATAATTTGCTCCGATGCCGCCTATACCGAGATGAGTTTTGACGGATATAATCCCATAAGCTTTTTAGAGCTGGAAGGCGCAAAAGAAGTAGGGGTTGAGTTTCACTCTCATTCAAAGACTTTCAATATGACCGGATGGCGTGTGGGTATGGCTGTCGGTAATGCGGAGGTTATACAGGGCCTTACCAAGGTTAAGGCAAATGTCGATTCGGGAATATTCACGGCTGTTCAGTATGCTGCCATAGAGGCTCTGAAGAATACAGAGAAGGTAAAGTCCGTTATGAACAAGCTGTACACCGAAAGACGTGACGTTCTTGTAGACGGTCTTAATGGGATAGGATGGAAAGTCGAAAAGCCAATTGCTACATTTTATGTGTGGGCTTCCGTTCTCGAAGGGTATGATTCCGCTTCAATGGCTAAAGCCTTGTTGGAAAAAGCGGATATTATAGCAACTCCGGGTAATGGTTTTGGGGTAAACGGAGAAGGGTATGTAAGGTTTGCTCTTACCCGTGATGTAAAATTGCTTGATGAAGCTATAGCCAGGATAAAAAAGGCATTCTTTAATTAAAAAAAAATCCAAAAGGAAAAATTGAAATTTAAAATTTGTATTTTGTGGTTTATGTTTTGAGTTTTGAATTTTGGATTTTCAATTTTTAATTTTAAATTTATGAAAGTATATATAGGAATAGGATCAAACATAGGTGACCGTAAGTCGAACTTTAAAAAAGCTATTAGCTTTTTTAATAACGAACCGGGCGTAGAGGTTATAGAGGTATCGGACTTCTATGATACAAAGCCCGTTGGCGGACCGCCTCAGGAAAATTACTTGAATGGCGTACTTAGGGCAGAAACGGAGCTTTCTCCGAAGGAACTCCTGAAGTGTCTCAAGAAAATTGAGAAGGAAATGGGACGTATTTCCGCCGAGAAAGATTTTCCCAGGATAATAGACCTGGATATTCTTTTATATGGAAATGAATGTATTCGAGAAGAAGAGCTTGAAGTTCCGCATCCGAGGATGCATGAAAGAAGTTTTGTTCTTGAAGGGATGGTACAGATAGCTCCCGGGGTTATCCACCCCGGGCTGGGTAAGAAGATGAAGGAACTTCTATGCGCATTATAAATTCAGTAGAGGATATGCGGGCTTTTTCCAGGGAAGTTAAAGTATCCGGCAAAACGGTAGGTTTTGTGCCTACGATGGGGTCCTTGCATGAGGGACATTTAAGCTTGGTTGAAAAGGCCTGTCAAATGACAGATGTGGTTGTTATGAGCATATTTGTCAACCCGACCCAATTTGGAGAGGGGGAAAACTTTGGCAGCTATCCCAGAGACCTTGAGAGGGACAGTTCTTTAGCGGAAGAAAAAGGAGTAGATGTAATATTCGTTCCGGGTGAAGAGGAAATTTACCCTGACAAATATTATACATTTGTTGAGGTGACAGGTTCTCTCACAGAAGTTTTGTGCGGCCGGTCCAGGCCGGGTCATTTTAGAGGGGTTACTACGGTCATTGCCAAACTCTTTAACATTGTTGAGCCTGATAAGAGTTTTTTCGGACAGAAAGATGCCCAACAGGTTGCGGTCATAAAATGTATGGTAAAAGACCTGGATATGCCTGTTGAAATAGTTTCATGTCCGATAGTAAGAGAGCCGGATGGGATCGCTATGAGTTCCAGGAATGTATATTTATCTCCGGAAGAAAGAAAGCAGGCTTTGAGACTTTCAAGAGCGATAGAAAAAGCCAAAGAGCTGGTATTGGCAGGGGAAAATGCTTCAGAGGAAATAAGATCCCAAATGACAAAGATCCTTGAGTCGGGTCCGGATGTTAAAATAGATTATATAGAGATAGTTGATGCCGCTGACCTTACGCCAGTGGGTAAAATAAAGAACAATACATTGGTATCTATAGCCGCATATGTAGGCGGGACAAGGCTTATAGACAATGTAATAATCTGAGGGGAGAGATATGGATAAGCCGGAATTTGATGCAAAATATAAGGAACATTTAAAAAGAAAGATCCTGGATCTTAAAAAAGAACACGGCGCTTTGATCTTAGCGCATAATTACCAGCGCGATGAGATACAGGACATTGCCGATATAACAGGGGATTCATACGCTTTGGCACGTGCGGCTATAACAGCAAAAGAGAATGTAATAGTTTTCTGCGGCGTTAAATTTATGGCGGAAAGCGCCAAGATGCTGAATCCTAAAAAAACCGTTCTTCTTCCCGTTGAAGAAGCAGGATGCCCTCTTGCGGATATGGCTACAGTTGAAAAACTGCGCAAGAAAAAAGCTGAGTATCCAGAGGCTGCCGTTGTGTGTTACGTGAATTCTACCGCGGCGGTAAAAGCTGAAAGCGACATTTGCTGCACGTCTTCCAATGCCGTTGAAATTGTTCAGTCCCTTAAGGAAGAGAAGGTTATCTTTGTCCCGGACAAAAATCTCGGCAGATATGTCAGGGAACATGTCCCGGATAAGGAGCTTATTCTATGGGATGGCTATTGTGTAGTTCATATGCGTCTTGTGGCCGAAAATGTCAGAGAAATTAAAGAGCTCCACCCTAAGTCCGAATTCGTGGCGCATCCGGAATGTAGAAAGGAAGTTCTTGAACTTGCCGACTTTATAGGCAGTACCGCGGCTATGCTCAAATATGTGAGGGAGAGCCCGTGTAAGGAATTTATAGTGGGGACTGAAACGGGTATACTTTACAGGATGCAGAGAGATAATCCCGATAAGAAATTCTACATGCCTACTGACCAGTTCATTTGTGCTAATATGAAACTTACGACCCTTGGATGGCTCGCCAGGTCTCTCGAGAAGATGGTTTATAAAGTTGAGGTTCCTGAAGAGATCGCAGGCAAGGCGGGTAAGGCTCTTGAAAGAATGTTGGAGGCAACTTCATAGCTATAAGCTGTAAGCTGTAAGCTATAAGCGTAAGCAGAAGTTATGCAACTGAAAACTAAAGCGTATAACCAAAAACTGAAGATGAAAAATGAGTAAAAAAAATATAGCTATTATAGGGTGCGGGGCCATGGGATCCGCTTTAGCGGAGTATGTGGACAAGGAGCTAACTGATCGTATCTCAAAGATAGTTCTTTTTGATATAGACGATGTTAAAGTCGATGAGCTTTCCCGGAAGTTGACAAATTGTATGACTGCATATAGCGTTAACGAAGCTGTCGAGAATAGCGATTTGGTTGTGGAGGTGTCAAATGCCGCCGCAGTTTCGGATATCCTGGGAAGATGTATAGACAAGAACAGGGATATTGTCATAATGAGTATTGGGGGGATCCTGTCGGATGAATCGCTTCTGGATAAAGCAAGGGATAAGAATGTGAGGGTTATCCTTCCATCGGGGGCCATAGCCGGGATCGATGCCGTGAAGTCGGCAAAACTTTCGGGGATAGAGACGGTTACCCTGACAACAAGAAAGTCTCCTAAATCTCTACAAGGGGCTCCATACCTCGAGGCTAACGATATAGATCTGGATATGCTTTCGGGGGAGAACATAATATTCGAAGGCACTGCACGCGAAGCTATTGAAGGTTTCCCGAAGAACGTAAATGTATCGTCGCTCCTTTCTTTAGCTGGAATCGGCGCAGATAAAACAATGGTAAGGATAGTTGTGTCTCCTGAGTATAAAAAGAATATCCATGAGATAGAAGTGGTGAGTAACTCCGGAAAATTGATAATGCGAACGGAGAATGTGCCGTCTCCGACCAATCCCAAGACCAGCTATCTTGCCATCCTCGCGGCAGAAGCAGCTGTAAAAGAATACTTTGACAGCGTCAGGTTTGGGACTTAATCTTTCGGTCTTGACAATAGAAGTGCTTCATGTTAATTTAGGCGTGACTGTTTCATCGGGCGGTCAAAAAATCTTTCTCGATTTGATTTAAACTTTTAATTCTTAAAAGGTAATATATGTTTCCACAGTTGGTGTATCTGCTTATAGGCGGTCTCGGATTCTTCTTCTTCGGCATGCAATTTATGTCGGATGGATTGAAGAAAATAGCCGGAGATCGACTTAAAGCTATTCTTCATATGGTCACGAAGCTTCCCATTATCGGGATCTTAGTTGGTATCATGATTACCGCTCTCATCCAGTCTTCCAGCGCGACCACGGTCATGGTAGTAGGGTTCGTTAATGCCGGGCTTATAGTTTTGAAGCAGGCCATAAGCGTTATTATCGGAGCCAATGTCGGAACGACAGTAACCGCATGGTTGGTATCTTCAATGTCGGTCTTTAAGATAACGCAATATGCGCTTCCTGCCGTGGGTATCGGATTCGCGCTGAAGTCGTTCGGTAGGACCAAGAACATGCGATTATGGGGTCAGGTGCTTATGGGGTTTGGTCTTCTCTTTATGGGGCTGGAGTTCATGAAAGAAGCGTTCTTGCCTCTGAAAGATAGTCCGCAGGTCAAAGATCTTTTTGGTCGTTTTGGGAACAACCCTCTGCTGGGAGTGCTTGTCGGGCTTGTGGTGACAATGCTGATACAATCTTCCAGTGCCACTATTGCTATTGTGCAGATCATGGCTTTTAACGGTATTATAGGCTTTCCGGCCGCGATAACATTAATGCTGGGGGGAGATATAGGAACTACCATAACAGGACAGCTTGCGGCGGTTGGAACCAACCTGGAAGCCAGACGAGCGGCTATGGCGCATACTTTGTTCAATGTCGTTGGTGTTGCTTATATGCTATTTTTTGTCTACACCGGATGGTTTACTAAATTTGTTGACTTTATCATTCCCGGAGAGATGACCCCAATGACCATAATGTTCTACATAGCGGTCGCAAATACTATTTTTAAGCTGACGAACGCGGCGTTATTTCTGCCGTTCATAGGGTATCTCGAAAAAGCTTGTATTTTCCTTGTGCCGAAAAGGAAAGGTGCTATAGAACTGGGTCCGCAATATTTGGAGAAACACCTTTTGGCGACACCGCCTATTGCTATTGAGCAGGCAAGAATGGAGACGGTCCGTATGATGGAGATAGCCGGTAAAAGCGTTACGGCCGCGTCCAAGAGTTTTATGGAAAACGATCTAAGCCTGTCAAAGCCTGTTTCAACTCTTGAGCAGGCGGTAGATAATCTGCAGTCAGCCATAACGCAGTATCTCGTTGAGTTGTCACAGCGGTCCTTGAGCGAGGAAGTGTCAGAAGAAATACCGGTTCTCATTCATAGTGTAAATGACATTGAGAGAATAGGGGATCACGCTGAGAACATACTTGAACTGAGTGAAAGAAAGATAGAGAAAAAACTTTTGTTTACCGAAGAGGCCAACAAGGAAGTAAAGGTGATGTGGAACGAGATCAACAGCATGATGATCGAGACCGAAGAGGCTCTTCGAAAGAACGATCCAGCCCTCGCGGAAAACGTTCTCAAAAGAGAGCATCGGATTAACCGATTTCAGGTAGATCTTAAAAAAGCTCATGTGAGAAGGCTCGGGTCCGCCGAATGTGATGTTAGGACCGGCGTTGTCTTTATGGATTTCGTGGATAACCTGGAGAAGATCGGTGATCATCTTACCAATGTTGCTGAGGCGGTTATAGGCGGCATGAAGTGGCGAGGATACCTTCACGAAGAGAGACTTGCCGAGGAGAGCCGGCTAACATAATGGTTGACAAACCAGAGTCTCTTTAGTATCATACTTTTAATCTTTTTAATCTATATAAGGGGCGTTTCATTGAAAAGTGAAACGTCCCCTTCAATAAATACAAATTAATATACAATATAAATAGCCAGGAGGAATGATATGGGAATGTGGGTTGGTATAGGCAGAAAAGCAAGACGCAGTTATGGTTTTGATGAAATAGCCCTTGTTCCGGGATCTCTTACAATAAATCCTAATGATGTGGACACATCATGTGAAATAGGCGGCATAAAGTTCCAGGCACCGATAATGGCTTCATCTATGGATGGAGTTGTGGATGTTGATTTTGCCGTAGCGATGGGCAAAATGGGAGGGATTGCTGTTCTTCATCTTGAGGGTGTGGCTACAAGATATGAAAATCCTAAAGAAGCGGTTGCAAAAATTACCGGCAGCGACGCCACGGAATCCACAAAGGCCATACAGGAAGTTTATTCCAAACCTATCAAAAAAGAACTCATTACACAGCGCATAAAAGAGATAAAAGCGGCCGGTGCACCGGCTATTGTCAGCTGTAATCCGCAGGTAGCAGGAGAGTTCGGCCCAGTGGCAAAAAAAGCAGGGGCTGATATATTCATTATCCAGTCGACGGTTATCAGCGTTAACCATGAAT
>CAYWDJ010000008.1:0-13249 GCA_964457005.1 uncultured Planctomycetia bacterium | reverse complement strand
GCAGGGGCTGATATATTCATTATCCAGTCGACGGTTATCAGCGTTAACCATGAATCCAGCGAATATGAGCCGCTTGACCTTAAGAAATTTGTTAAAGACATGGAAATTCCGGTTCTTTTCGGAAACTGTGTTGATTATAAAGTTGCTTTAGAAATTATGGATACGGGTTGTCAGGGATTGTTCGTAGGTATAGGTCCGGGTACAGCTTGTACTTCAAGGGGAGTTCTCGGCATAGGCGTGCCTCAGATCACAGCTACATGTGACTGCGCCGCAGCCAGGGACTTCTATTTCAAAAAGACCGGCAGGTATGTTCCGATAATTACCGATGGTGGGATGGCTACGGGCGGCGATGTGTGTAAAGCTTTTGCTGCCGGAGCGGACGCAGTAATGCTTGGTAATGCCTTCGCAAGAGCAGAAGAGGCCGCAGGTAACGGGTTCCATTGGGGAATGGCTATGCCTCATCCGTCACTTCCGAGAGGAACAAGGATACAGGTCGGTACTTCAGGCACGCTTGAACAAATACTTTATGGTCCAGCTACAGTCGATGACGGGACCCAGAACCTTGTAGGCGCTCTTGCTACAAGTATGGGAAATCTCGGAGCACGCGACATTAAAAATATGCAGCTAGTGAATATGATTATAGCCCCTTCTATCCAGACAGAGGGTAAGGTCTACCAGACCGCACAAAGAGTCGGAATGCGCAAGTAATCAGGTAACTGGTAACTTTAAATTCATTCCAGGAAAATATGACTAAACCACACTCGGATTTTGTACATTTACATGTTCATACCCAGTACAGTCTTTTAGATGGTGCTTGTCGTCTAGGTGAACTTCTGGACCTTTCCAAAAACTATGGGATGAGCGCATGTGCTATTACCGATCATGGCAATATGTTCGGGGCTATAGAGTTTTATGAAGCCGCTGTAGCCAGAGGAGTAAAACCTATAATCGGGGCAGAGATATATGTGGCGCCTGAGAGCAGGTTTGATAAAACCTCGCACGGGATAAGGGGTGCCGGATATCATCTGGTACTTCTGGCAAAGAACATGACAGGGTACCATAACCTGATGGAGATAGTATCCTGCGGCTATTTGGAAGGGTTCTATTACAAGCCCAGAGTGGATAAGGAAGTTCTTGCCCGGTGCAGTAAAGGACTTATTGCCTTGTCCGCATGTTTGGGTGGCGAGGTTCCTCATTTTCTTCTTTCAGACCAGTGGGATGAAGCAAAAAAAGCAGCCCAGGAATATTCTGATATTTTTGGAAAAGGAAATTTCTATCTGGAAATTCAGGATAACAAACTTGAAGAGCAGATAAAGATCAATCGGGACATAGTTAAGCTTGCCCGGGAGATGGACCTTCCCCTTGTAGCAACTTGTGACGTGCATTATCTCAAAAAAGAAGATGCTAAAGCTCATGACGCACTGCTTTGTATACAGACACAGACGACCCTGGACGCTACGGACCGGATGAGGGTCCAGACAGATCATTTGTATTTTAAGACCCAGGACGAAATGAAAGCAGCGTTTGCGGATATCCCGGACGCGATCGCAAATACGGTTAAAATAGCAGAGAAATGTAATGTTGAAATAGATTTTAGTCAGCTGCACCTTCCAAGATTCTATGCCCCGGAAGACATGGACAATGAGCTGTATTTCGAGAAGCTGGTTGCCGAAGGTATAGAAAAAAAATATTCTGATATTACCGATGAGATCAAGGAAAGAGTAAAGCATGAGATAAAGATAATAAAATCTTCGGGGTATGTCGACTACTTCCTGATAGTGTGGGACTTTATTCATCACGCCAGGGCTGAGGGGATACCGGTAGGGCCCGGCCGAGGTTCTGCCGCGGGGAGTATTGTCAGCTACGCTATGGGTATAACTGATATTGATCCTATCAAATATGGACTTATCTTCGAACGTTTTCTTAATCCCGAACGTGTGAGTATGCCCGATATCGATATTGACTTCTGCTTTGAAAGAAGGCCGGAAGTTATTGACTATGTTATCGACAAATATTCAAAAGAGAATGTCGCCCAGATCATTACTTTTGGATCTATGATGGCAAAAGGTGTTCTCCGTGATGTCGGAAGAGTAATGAGCATTCCTTATGCTGAAGTTGATAAAATAGCTAAGCTTGTGCCTACCGATTTGGGAATGACACTTGAGAGGGCGATAGATATTGAACCGGAACTTGCCGCGCTGTATGCGCAAGATCCGCTGGTCAGGCAGCTTATTGACACTTCAAAGCGTCTTGAAGGTCTCAACAGACATGCTTCGACCCATGCGGCCGGTGTCGTCATATCGGATAAGCCGCTCAGCAAACGAATACCTCTTTTTAAAACAGCTGACGACCAGATCACTACCGGTTTTTCGATGAATTCGCTTGAGAAGATCGGAATGCTTAAAATGGATTTTCTGGGTCTTAAAACACTTACGGTCATTGATCAGGCTATCAAGATAGTGAAACGTACCAAGGATATAGATATCGATATCGACAACATACCTTTGGATGACCAGCCAACCTTTGATCTTTTGACCAAGGCAGAGACTGCAGGTGTGTTCCAACTTGAATCCAGCGGCATGAGGGATCTTTTGCGGAAACTAAAACCTACGAAGTTCGAAGATCTCATAGCCGTACTTGCCTTATACCGTCCCGGTCCTATGGGAAGCGGTATGTTGGATGACTTTATTAAAAGAAAACAGGGACAGGTTGAAGTTAAGTACGACCATCCATCTCTGGAGCCTATACTCGAGGAGACATACGGTATCATAGTTTTTCAGGAACAGGTAATGAAGATCGTATCGGTTCTTGCCGGTTTCAGTATGGCAGAAGCTGATAATGTTAGAAAGGCTATGGGCAAAAAGAAGCCCGAGGTTCTTGAGAAGATAAAAGAAAAATACTTAAATGGAGCCCGGGAGAAAAAGATCGATACAGAGACCGCCGTAAAGGTGTGGGATTTCATTACATACTTTGCCGGGTACGGTTTTAATAAATCCCATTCCGCCGCTTACGCCCTGATAAGTTATAGAACGGCGTATTTGAAGGCTAACTATCCGGTGGAATTCATGACGGCGCTTCTTACCAGTGAGAAGAATAACTCAGATAAGATCTCCACCTATATTAACGAGTCGATCAGGATGAAGACGGATATACTGCCTCCGGATGTAAATGAAAGCTTTAAGGATTTCACCGTTGTCGATAAAGATATAAGGTTCGGTCTGTCCGCTGTAAAAAATGTCGGGGCAGGTGCGGCGGAATCTATTATCGCCCATCGTCAGGCGCACGGTAAGTTTGAAAACATATATGACTTCGCTAAAAAGATAGACCTTAAGTCCGTTAATAGAAAAGTTGTTGAAAGTCTGATCAAATGCGGTGCCTTTGATTCGACCGGGATACACAGGTCGCAGGCTATGAGCGTTATGGACAAAGTAATCGATATGGCTTCAAATGCCAATAAAGACAGGGATGCGGGACAGATGTCATTTTTTGATGACGGTGCCGCAGACGAAAGTTTTAAGGAAAGTTTTTATGAGATACCGGATATTCCCGAATGGCCCGAGCATGAACTTTTGCAAAGCGAAAAGGAGATGCTTGGTTTTTATATTACCCAGCATCCTCTTGCCAGATTTGAAAGACTCCTAAATGCGTATTCAACATGTAGGATATCTGAGCTTGCCGGTATGTCCGATGGCCAGGAGGTGTTGATAGGGGGGATAATCAATAAGGCTAGGATCACGGTAACTAGGAAAAAAGGCGAAAAGATGGCGATCGTTGCTTTTGAAGACCTGGACAACTTTTTGGAAGTCCTGGTGTTTCCCAAGGCCTACAGAAAAGCTCCTGAACTTATAAAAGAAGACTCGATGGTATACATACATGGCCGGTTGAATCTCCGGGAAGAAGAACCCAAGCTGATAGCTGATGATATTATACCTCTCGAAAAAGTAAAAGGGCTTTTCACCAAGTCTGTTCTCATAAAGCTCACAACTAGCGGCCTCCACAATGATATAATGTTGGATATAAGGATGGCAATTCAACAGTCAAAGGGGAATGTGCCTGTTTTTGTTGAACTCATATCTCCCGAGGGGCGAAAGATCAGGCTCTCGACCGATAAAAAACTTGGGGTGTATCCTACCGATGAGCTTATCGAAAAGCTCGAATCCATAGCCGGCATTGGAAACGTGAAGTTCTTGACCAAGTGACGTAACTTCTGTGTTTGTAGCTAGTTATGGGTATTAATTAATGATGACTGCTATTATTAATAAAGATTGACAATATCTGTAACCCATGATAGCATATGCACTTATGTTATCACACTATATATATATAATAAGATGGGAGGAAATAAATGACTAAAAAGGACATTGTAGCGAAAATCTCCGAGGTTACCAATCTCAAACAGGTGGATGTTAAAGAAGTTGTTCAAAGGACTTTCGATATGATAACAGAAAGCCTTAGGCAGGGAGATAAAGTTGAATTAAGGAATTTTGGTATATTCAAGGTCAAGACCAGAAAAGGGAGAGTGGGACGTAATCCCAGGACTGGAGACAGTGTTTCAATTCCGGACAAGAAAGTAGTTTCTTTTAAGCCTGGCATGAAAATGAAGGTGGATGTGGAAGGTAATGAGCCAGTCACCCAGATATAGATCACTCAGAGGAATGCCTGACATTCTGCCGCGGGAAGCGTATACGCGAAGTTGGATAGAAAACAAAGTACGGGAAGTGTTCAAGACTTTTGCTTTTGGTGAAGTGCGTACGCCTCTTTTGGAAGATACGGAAGTTTTTACGCGGAGCATCGGAGCAAACACGGATATAGTTGAAAAGGAAATGTACTCGTTCACGGACAGGGGCGGCAAGAATATTTCGCTTCGTCCGGAAGGTACAGCTTCAGTTGTAAGGGCTTTCATAGAGAACAAGGAATTCAACGATGTTAATCTGGTTAAGCTTTTCTATACCGGGCCCATGTTCAGGGGAGAACGCCCTCAAAAGGGCCGTTTGCGCCAGTTTTACCAGATAGGCGCGGAGATAATAGGCGGAACTGACCCGCTGATAGACGGGGAGATAATAATTTGCCTTAACGATCTATTGTGTGGGCTTGGAGTAAAGGGATTCACCATTCTTGTGAATTCTATAGGTTGTGCCGATGACAGGAAAAAATACAAAGATGTTCTTGGAAAGTTTTTATCAGATAAAAAAGATACACTATGTGGAGATTGCTGCAAACGCCTGGACAAGAATGTTCTGAGAATACTTGACTGTAAGAAGCCCGATTGCAAGGATGTTGTAAAAGAAGCTCCGAGTATTGTTGATTACCTGTGCGGCGATTGCGCATCCGACTATGATTCTCTTAAGGAGATCCTCACAGTGAAAGGGGTTCCATTCAAGGAAAAAACAGATCTCGTTAGGGGACTCGACTATTACACCGGAATTATTTTTGAAGTTGTACATCCCGCGCTGGGAGCTCAGGATGCTGTTGCCGCCGGCGGACGGTATGATAAACTGTCCGAAGAAATGGGAGGCCCGGACGTTGGTGCTACAGGATTTGCCATAGGCGTTGAAAGGCTGATACTGACGTTTGAAGAAGATGTGGTCCCTGTACAGAAAAGTCCGACCCTGATCGTGGCTATAGATGAAGGCCAGCGTTCTTATGCGTTTAACCTTGTCCAGGAACTAAGGGCCAAGGGAGTAAGTTGTGATATGGATCTTACCGGAAGATCTTTTAAGGCCGAGATGCGTAAGGCTAACCGGGAAAAAAGATCTTATGTGGTCATTGTAGGCGAGGATGAGATAAAGAAAGAGAAGTTCGTTCTTAAAGACATGGAAAACGGTGAGCAGGATGAACTTTCTTTGGAAGAGATAGCCGTCAGGCTAACAGATGAAAGGAAAGCATGTTAAGGACTCATAATTGTGGAGAATTGAGAGAGGGCAATGTCAAAGACGAAGTAGTTCTTTGCGGATGGATCGCGTCAAGAAGAGATCATGGAGAGATAATTTTCATGGACTTAAGGGATAAACACGGTCTTACTCAGATAGTGTTCGATCCGGAAAGAAATAAAGAAACTCACGCAAAAGCCCACGAACTCAGAAGTGAATATTGTGTGCAGATAACGGGTACGGTATCACAGCGACCCGAAGGAACCATTAATGACAAGCTTCCGACAGGACAGGTAGAGGTAGAGGTAGACAAAGTAGAGATCATGTCGGAATCAGAAACCCCTCCATTCGAGATCAAGGACGATATAGAGGTTTCCGAGGATGTGAGGCTTAGATATAGATACCTCGACCTTCGAAGGTCGAAGATGCAGAAAAAGATATACACGAAACACAAGGTATACAAAGCAATAAACGACTTTTTGGATAAAGAGGGTTTTACAAATGTCGAAACTCCGATGCTTACAAAGTCTACTCCAGAAGGGGCCCGGGATTATCTGGTGCCTTCAAGGATACAAAGGGGGCATTTTTACGCTTTGCCGCAGTCTCCGCAGATATTTAAACAGCTTCTAATGGTTTCCGGCCTGGAAAAGTATTACCAGATAGTAAGATGTTTCAGGGATGAGGACCTTAGGGCTGACCGGCAACCTGAATTTACACAGCTTGATATAGAAATGTCTTTTGTGGAACAGGATGATATCCTTGAGATCTGCGAAAGACTTTTTAAACATATCTTTTCTGAAGCTATTGGCGAAGAGCTTGGGGTGCCATTTCCAAGAATGGACCACAACGAAGCTATCAGACTTTATGGAAGCGATAAACCTGACACAAGGTTTGACCTCTTTCTGAACGATATAACAGATATGGTTTCCGGTTGTGATTTCAAGATATTCAAGGATGTCGCGGCAAAAGAAGGGAAAATAGTAGCTATAGCCGCGCCCGGTTATGCTTCAATAAGCCGTAAGGACATTGACGGCCTGACGTCGTTCGTAGGTGAATACGGAGCTAAGGGGCTTGCTTTTTTCAAAGTGGAAGAGGATAAACTTACATCTCCAATAGCGAAATTTTTTGATGAGGATACCCTTAACAAGCTGAGGGAAGTCACCGGGGCCCAGACGGGTGATATGATCTTTGCGGTTGCGGATGCTGCCGATGTGTCGTATGAAGCTATGGGAGCGTTGAGACTGAAGGTGGGGAAGGAGAAGGACCTGATAGACAAAGAAAAGTTTAACTTTCTGTGGGTCGTTAATTTTCCATTATTCAAGTACAACAAAGAAGATCAGCGATGGGTATCTGAGCACCACCCATTTACCTCGTTCCGCGAGGAGGATATGGAATACCTGGAGAAAGGCGAATTTTTGAAGATCAGATCAAATTCCTACGACCTCGTTCTTAACGGGAGTGAAATAGGATCCGGAAGTATCAGGATACACAAAAAAGATATACAGGCGAAGATATTTGAAGTTCTGGGTCTCACCAAAGAAGAGTGTGATCAGAAATTCGGTTTTTTGTTGGAAGCATTTAGTTACGGGCCTCCACCTCATGGCGGTGTAGCTTTCGGAATGGACAGACTCGTTACGCTTTTTACAAAGGATGCGTCAATTAGGGAAGTTATTCCTTTCCCTAAAACACAGAAGGGGACATGTCTTTTGACCAATGCCCCATCTGAGGTCAGTAATGATCAGTTGAGGGATCTGGGGCTGAAGCTTACTAAAGATTAAAAAGGGGGTTACAATGCGCAGGATACTTGGTTTAATAATCGTTACTATTTTTGTTTTGTCTACAGCCGGTGCCAGTGTTTGTGAAGCTATCGATATTTACACTTTTAAGAAAGACAGGGTGGACCAGTCGCTTTCAAGCGGCAATCGCGGTTTTATATCGGGAACGCCTTCCGCGGAACCAACGAACAGAAATACGAAGAGGACGCTTATTGGTGTGGATGTCGAATTGCCGATGACGGAATCTATCTTGCAGGTTGAAGGCGCGGACGTGAGCATACAGCCCGCTAAAAAATCCGCTGCTGCCACTAAATCCTCAAAAAAGAAAGTGACTCTGGTAGAAGAATACGTTGTTGAAGAGGAATACATAAAATAATCGGTAAAAATATGATTAACACTATCAAAACAAGCAGTATAATTGATTTCTTCAAGAAGAAAGAGACCCTTTCAGTGGTTCTGATACTTCTTTTTCTTGTTTTGGCATTGTCCTGCATGTTCATAAGCCCACAGGCATATAAAAGAACTTTGCATGAGGGAGATATCGCCCTCAAGGATACGTACGCTCCGTATAACTTCACCTATAAATGGGAAATAGATGAGGAGGCGACGGCCATGGCAAAAGATGAAGCCACGGCAACCGTGCCCATATACATGAAGCGCAATTATGAAAAAGAGGAACAGAGTACGTCTGATATTACGGTATTTTTTGTCTTGCTGGAAGAGGTAAATGCTCAGGAGATCACCCCGGCGGAAAAACTCGCAGCCATCAAATCCAATGATAAGGTATCATTGCCTCCAAAGGCCGTAAAAGTCATGCTGGACAGCTCTGACCCGGATAAGCTGCGCAGCGCGTCGATGTTGATCATAAAAGATCTTTATGAAAGCGGGATCGTGGGTAATGGCGAATTCTCTGACCTGACGAGCAACAATATAACAGCGGTAGTTGTGCCCTCAAAGGACGGGGAAGAGATAAAAACCGTTGAGGTAAACAGTCTTGTCGAAGGGGGGATACTTCGGGATGCTGTAGAGAAAAAGGTGTCCGATGGTTTGGAGTCCGACTGGAAAACACGACAAGCTTTGGCGTCACTCATCAACGGGTATATATCCGTTAATGTTGAAATAGACGTAGAGATGACGGAGGCGGAGAGAGAAGCCGTGGCTAGTCTGGTCCAGCCGATCTATAGCACCTGGGAAGTTAAGAAGAACGAGATCATAATCGAAAAGGGGCAAAGAATAAATGCCAGGAACCTTGCTCAGCTATCCGAGTTAAGACGGGTTTTTCGCCGAGGCGTCACCCCGGCGTTCTTTATGGGAGCACTGCTGATATTTCTTGTTATGGGATTCATGGTGTCTGTGTATATATCCTTTACCGAAAAAGGAAATTATCTTACGCACACGAAAAAGATCGGAATAATCCTCATTAACCTGCTCGGCATAATAATTCTTGCTGACTTTGTGACACGGTCCCCGCAGCCTACTTTTTTCATTCCGCTCGCAGGTATGAGTATGATGCTGCTTCTTCTCGTTGGGTTTAATGTGACCTTCATTACTACGGTTGTCATGAGTATTTTACTGGCTGTCATGTTTGGCGGAAACATTGAACTTGTGTTTGTTCTTTTGACCGGGTCAATAGTCGGTATGTTCGTTATTAAAGGAGCGCGCCGCAGAGCTAATATTTTGTGGGCGGCCCTTTTTGTCGGCATTGCAAAGTCTGTTGCGCTCTCATGCATAGGCTTAATCAACGGTATGGGAATGGATTATTTCCTTAAGGCAGCGGTGTGGGGCATAGCGAGTGGATTGTTTTCCGGACTAATAGTTATGGGCATCATGCCCATTTTCGAGTACTTCTTTAAGATATCCACTAATATCAGCCTTCTTGAACTTTCAGACTTGAACCACCCTCTTCTTAAGAGGTTGGCGATGGAGGCCCCGGGCACATATCATCATTGCATAATGGTTGGGAACCTGTCCGAGGCCGCATGTGACGCTATAGGAGCTAACAGTCTAATGTCAAGGGTGGGAGCCTACTATCATGACATCGGAAAAGTAGCCAAAGCAGAATATTTCAGTGAAAATGAAATGGCATCCGGTTCAAGACATGCTAAATTGTCCCCTTCGATGAGCGCCCTTATCATAGGGAAGCATGTTAAAGACGGAATGGAGATAGCTAAAAAACATAAACTCAACAACACAATAGTAGATTTTATTACACAACATCACGGAACGAGTTTGATATCTTTCTTTTATCAAAAAGCTCTCGAAAGGTCGGAAGGGGGGATTCTTCCATCGGAAAGGAATTTCCGTTATCCAGGGCCTAAACCTCAGACAAAAGAGAGCGCCATTGTACTCTTGGCGGATTCTGTTGAAGCTTCCAGCAGGTCTCTTGACGCGCCTACGCCGGCCAGCATAAGGAACCTTGTTAAAAAGATCGTTAACAACAAGTTTATAGACGGGCAGCTTGATGAATGTGATCTTACACTAAGGGATATGCATCAGATAGCTGACAGTTTTGTACATGTGCTTATGGGGATATTCCACACAAGGCTGGTATATCCCGATGAGAAAAAGAGTCAATCGGAAGAAAATGAGAATGAGAATAAAGATATTCTGTCAAAACCGAAACAAAAAAAGAAAAGTAAACCTGGCAAGAACGGAGAAGACAGCTGAAAAGGTCTTCGGGTCTTTTAAAAAAAACTCAGCTGTTGTGAATATTATATTCGTCAGCAACCAGAAAATACGGGCGCTTAACAGGAAATACTTTGGTTCGGACCAGGCAACGGATGTTATTTCTTTTCCATCCGGGGACGACTTCCCGGAGGAATCCGAGTTTATGGGTGATATTGTGATCTCCTCCGATAAGGCCGTTCAGAACGCGAAGGCTTACGGAGTGACGTTTGACAAAGAGATATCACTATATGTTATACATGGCATTCTGCACCTTTTAGGTTTTGAGGACAAGACCAAAAAAGGAAGGGCCACAATGAGGAGTATGGAAGATGAGTGCCTTAAAAAGACCGGATAGCAGCAGTCCTAAAACGACGGGTTTTTTAAGGAGTTTCAGCACCGCGCTGGAGGGTGTTGTTCATACTCTGAAGTCTGAAAGGAACATGCGGATACATTTCGCGTTCGCTTTTGTTGTGCTTATAGCGGGGGTATACCTTAAGTTTACGAGACTGGAGTTCATCGTTCTGTGTTTTTCGGTTTCTTTCGTACTTGTAGCGGAGATGTTCAATACGGCGATCGAATATATAGTAGATCTCGTAAACGATGAATATCATCCTCTGGCTAAGATAGCCAAGGATATCGCGGCAGGCGCTGTTTTTGTGAGTACGGTAAACGCTGTTATTACAGGGTATTTACTTTTTGTTAAACGTATTGACCTTTTTACGGGGGGGGCGATATTCAAGCTGAAGCAGTCCAGCTGGAATGCAACACTTATAGTTTTACTGCTTGTGATAGGGTTTGTTCTTTTGATAAAGTTGATCCTTAAGGAAAAACACCTTTTGCGTGGTGGTATGCCCAGCGGGCATACAGCAGTAGCTTTTTGTGTGTGGATCATGATAACGCTGATCACGGAGAATCCCCTTGTTTGTGTTCTTGTTTTACTGTTGGCCGTTTTGATCGCAAGAAGCCGTGTTGTTAACCGGGTTCATAGTATTTTGGAAGTTATAGCCGGCGCTTTGTTAGGGGCGCTTGTAGCGCTGCTTGCGTACCAGCTTTTAATTTAATAAGGCAGGGTGTTATGAAGAAAACCATATGGAACAATTTTATTGTAAGCTTTTTTAACGGAATAGTTATTTTAGTCCCGATAGTTATATCGATCTGGTTGTTTAAAATAGTTTTGCTATGGATAAACAATATAGTTCTGAACCCGATTCTGGGTCTCGTGAACAGCATTATGCCCGCGGGAGACATACAGCGCGTATTTATTGCAAAGATGCTGATTTTTGTCGTAGTGGTAATCGGTATAGGCTTTATAGGATACGCGGCAAGAGTGATTTTTATAAACAGGATCTTCTCTCTGGGAGAAAAATTGATTTTTAATGTGCCTATACTTGGGAAAATATACAAGTTCATAAAACAGATATCATGGGCTTTTATCGGCCAGGGAAGGACTATATTCAAACAGGTTGTGCTTATTGAATATCCCCGAAAAGGTCTTTATGCCATTGGGTTTGCTACGGGGACCAGTAAGGGCGAGATAAAAAGAGATATGGGATCGGCCGTAAATGTATTTGTTCCGACAACGCCGAACCCAACAAGCGGATTTTTTCTTGTAGTGCCAAAAGAGAGCATAAGATTTTTGAGTATGAGCGTTGAAGAAGGGCTAAAGATGGTAGTTTCCGGAGGATCCGTAGCTCCTGAGGATGTTGAATCAGAGTAGAATATGGCAGCGCACAAAACAGAAGGCGTTATATTAAGGAAATACGAATTAAGAGAGACCAGCTATATACTGGTCGCTTTCACCAGGGACTATGGAAAGATAAAGGGAGTGATCAAGGGGGTGAGAGCTCCATGCCCCCAATTTGCGGGAAGTTTCGAGTTGTTTTCGCAGTGTGACCTGCTCTTTTATAGAAAAAAGAAGAAACCTTTAGACCTGATAACGCAGTGTGAAGCGGTCGAGTTCTTTTTGCCGGCAAGAAAGAACATAGAAAGATTGACATATGCGAATTATTTTATAGAATTAATAGACATAGTTACTTCAGACTATGATAATAATAAAATATTATACGATGTGCTTGTCGGGAGCTTGGAACTGCTGAGTGCCGGAGCAAGTCCTCTTAGGGTAAGCAGGATCTTTGAGATAAAACTTTTAGATGCGATCGGGTTAAGCCCTGCACTTGATAGTTGTGTTAAGTGCGGCAAGAAAGTTGATGCTGCGTGTAAGTTCGTCATAAAAGATGGCGGGCTTTTATGCGGGGATTGCGGAGGCAAGACAACCCCGGGGATGAAGATGTCGTTAGGGGCTATAAAGTTCTTGCGAATAGCGCAAAAGAGTTCGTTCGAAAAACTGACACAAATTAAGGTGAGCAAGGACGTAGGGATCGAAATAGAAGAGGTTCTTCAAAGGTTTATAATGTTCCATATAAACAGGCCTCTCAGATCGTTGAAGTTTCTTGATACTCTAAAACGAAAAGGAATAATTTAGCTATAAGCTGTAAGCTTTAAGCTATAGGAAAAGAAGGAAGTTAAATGGCAAAAGATAAAACGGTTAGAGCAGAACTAAAAGATATAGCCAGCCTTTGTAAACGGCGCGGCTTTATCTTCCAGGATAGTGAAATATACGGCGGCATGGGCAGTGTTTGGGATTATGGTCCTCTTGGTGTCGAACTCAAGAAGAATGTTAAGGACCAGTGGTGGAAGAGCATGGTTTATGATCGTAACGATGTAGACGGGCAGGATTCCGCTATACTCATGCATCCAGAAGTATGGAAAGCTTCCGGGCATGTCGGTTCGTTCGCCGATCTGATGGTTGATTGTAAGGACTGCCGCAAGCGGTTCCGCATAGACCATCTTAAAGGTGATAAATGTCCCGAATGCGGCGGAGCGCTAACTGAGCCTAAGAGCTTTAATCTTATGTTCAAAACGCAGGTGGGGTCAGTT
>CAYWDJ010000007.1:0-24118 GCA_964457005.1 uncultured Planctomycetia bacterium | reverse complement strand
GTCGGAGATAATGTTAATGTTACTTCAGTAAGGGCCGATCTTACTGGGCAGAATATGAGTCTTGAGGCTACGCAGGATAACAAGATCAACTTTACTGATAGCAAGGCCGGCGTAACCGTTAAGACCAATGTCGGACTTGACGAGATCAAGGATAACATGGTATCCGCGGTTAAGACGGGAATATCGGCGGGTATTACTAATATGTCCGATATGAGAAGAGTCTCCAGGAATATCGAGCCTGCGCTGGGAGGCGGCAATATCTCGTCGATCAAAGCTCCGGTGATGGAGTCGGGTAAAGAGCTTATGGTTGCTATGAACCTTAAGACCGGTAAGACAGATATACGTGATGTGCAGACAGGAGTTTCCATTAATAATGTTAATGACACGGTGGCCGAAGCCGTTGTGAACGCTATCGCGGGTGCGGATATGGGGAATGTTGATGGCATGATGAAGGCCGCCGGGCAGATACAGACGCAGGATACGAACGCGTCTCTCAGCGTCAATATCGCGACATTTGCTGTTACGGTTAATCTTGCCCAGGGTACGGTAAACGTAACTAATACGGAAAAGACAGCAAATAGTGTTGCAGTGTCGAATATTGATATGCTGACAGCTGATGGAATGATGAACACGTCTGGGGTGGAAGACGTTATGAACTCCACGGCCGGAGCGAAAGTGTACGACGCACAAGATCTTGGTAACGTGGTGCAGAAGGTGAGAGCTGCCGCACCGAACGCTGCCGTAAGCGCGGGTATTACTTATGAAGGAGTAAGGAATACGGTTAGCGTGGATCTTGCTAACAATACAGTAAGCGCAGCATCTGAGTCAGCTCTGGTAATGTCAGCTGTTAAGGTGCATGGAGCACTGACCGCAACTACAATAGCAGGGGTAGCGGATGTAATTATGGGTAAGATGGCCTTGGCAATAGTATCAGGTAAGGATGTTAGCGGTCAGGAGCATCTGCTGCAGTCCGCTGTAACCGGTGCGGTCGGTGAATTTGCTCCGACGGCTGGAGTGCAGATAAGTGAAGTGAGAACAGAAGTAGCCGGGAGGACAGCATTTGTAGCTGATACGCCTACTGCCGAGAAGATAGAGTCAGCCACATCCGGAGTTTCGCGTGTTCTTAGGCAGGCAGAACCGGGTTCATCTCTGGCAAAGGCTGCACCATCTATACAGAAAGCTGTTGCAGAATTTGATGCCGCTGTGTCGAGTCAGGATAACCCGGAAGCGGCTCAAACACATGTTGAAAATGCAATGCAGGCATTGCAGCCGGTAATGAATGATGAGTCTATCGCTAACATGCCTGTTGTGAAATCGTTGAACCAGACTATGACGGGTTTTGCCGGAGCATTGGCAACCAAAATGGCTGCCTTTAGGACGCAGAATACTGCTGATCTTAGACAGGCTGTTCAGGGAGCAGAACAGGCATTAACGTCTGAAATTGCACAAACGCCGGCCGGACAGAGCATAAGAGCGGCTGTTTCCGAAGTTGCGAGGGCCTCCGATAATATTGAACAAGGCAAGTATGAACAGGCCCAGACGCATATTGCTAAGGCTCAGGAAATTATGCAGACTACAGGTGTGTCCCGGTCTGAGGTAGGTAAAGCTTCAGGAATAAGGAGTTTTGAGGCGGCGCTAGCAAAGGTTTCAGATGCTGTTCAGACGAAGGCATCAGAGTTCAAGGCGCAGATGGTAAGCTCTAATGTTACGGCACCGGTTAAGGCTATGCAGGAGGCTTTTGCTCCTGAAGTTACACAGCAGCCTCTTCTCCAGAAAGCAGTAACAGAAGCTATAAAGGCCGCGGATATATACGCTCAGCCTCAGGGTGATGTACAGGTGGCGGCAGTTCATGTAGCCAGTGCCAGGACTGCTATCAATTCAGCAGTGGTCGCTGATCCTGCGATTGCGAATGCGCCAGAGTTTAAGGCATTAGCTTCCGTAGTAGAGGGTATGCATGGTGTGATTACGGCTGCAAGTGCAGACTTTAGAATAAATAGTGCTGTTGCTCTTGGAAGAGCAATGCAGAGCGTGGAGCAGGCATTGACGCCTGAAATTGCACAAACGCCGGCCGGACAGAGCATAAGAGCGGCTGTTTCCGAAGTTGCGAGGGCCTCCGATAATATTGAACAAGGCAAGTATGAACAGGCCCAGACGCATATTGCTAAGGCTCAGGAAATTATGCAGACTACAGGTGTGTCCCGGTCTGAGGTAGGTCAAGCTGCAGGAATAAGGAGTTTTGAAGCAGCGCTAGCAGAGGTTTCAGATGCTGTTCGGAGTAATGTCGATACTGCGGCTATTGGTGCGGGTGTTCAGGCGGCGAAACAGGCATTAACACCTGAAATTGTGCAGACTCTGGCAGATTTCAGGGCACAAATGGTGATATCTAATACTGCAGTAGAGGCACAACCTCTTCTAAAAACAGTGGTGGCGGAAGCTACAAAAGCCGCGGATATATACCAGCAGCCGCAGGGTGATATCCAGGGAGCGATATCTCATATAGCCAAAGCCCAGACAGATATTAATTCCGTAATAACAGCGAATCCGGCTCTTGCAACAACACCTGAGGTCAGGGCATTCGCTGTTGGAATAGAAAATATGCGTGCTGCGATGCAGTCAGAAGTTTCAGATGTAAAGACAAACACAGTTTCTGCCAGGCTTGATGCTTCCGCAAATAAACTGCAGCAAATACCGGGTACCCAAAAGATGCCGGCTCTTCAGAAAGCTATGCATGAGGCCAGGACGGCAACGAGGTTTATATCCCAGGGCAAATATGAAGCAGCCAGAACACACATTGCCAATGCACAGGGAGTTATCGCGGGGATAGCGGGTACCGATAGGATTATGGCAGATACTCCACAGGTAAAAGCTTTTAGCTCCGCACTGGCGAATACAATGACGGCCGTGCAGTCTAAGACAGCCACGTTAAGAACTCAGAATATGGCATCCGGGTTGAGGGGGGCTTCAACTGCTCTTGGTCAGATGTTTAAGCCGCAGGTTATTCAGGCGGCAGCGCCTATGGTAGAGAGAGCTATGGCAGAAGCAAATACAGCCGTGGGCTTTATGGCACAGGGCAGGTATGAACAGGCCCAGACACATCTTTATGAGGCTGACGGCATAATGCAGCAGCCTCAGGTAAGTAATGCGGCTATTTCCGGGATATTACAGGTCAGGGACTTCAATAGCGGCATATCGAACGCAATACAGGCCGTCTCGGGCAAGACTGCTGAGAACAGGGTGGAGACAACCCGGGCAGCAGCGGATGTTTCGGTTGCCGCGCATGCTCTTGGACAGGCGTTTACACCTGAAACAATTCAGGCGGCAGCGCCTATGGTAGAGAGAGCTATGGCAGAAGCAAATACAGCCGTGGGCTTTATGGCACAGGGCAGGTATGAACAGGCCCAGACACATCTTTATGAGGCTGACGGCATAATGCAGCAGCCTCAGGTAAGTAATGCGGCTATTTCCGGGATATTACAGGTCAGGGACTTCAATAGCGGCATATCGAACGCAATACAGGCCGTCTCGGGCAAGACTGCTGAGAACAGGGTGGAGACAACCCGGGCAGCAGCGGATGTTTCGGTTGCCGCGCATGCTCTTGGACAGGCGCTTACACCTGAAACAATTCAGGCAACTCCCGCGTTGGCACAGGCACAGACCGTATTGCAGAGGACTGTGGCGGAAGCGGATATGGCCGCGCAGGAAATCGCGCAGGGTAATTACCAGCAGGGCATGGATCATCTTATAGCTGCAAAAGAATCTATGCAGCAGTCTGTTGAAGGCGTTGATGTGGCGCAGACGCCTCAGGTAGAAAACCTTAGGGATTCCGTGGATACCGCAATAGCAGCAGTTAATGCGCAGGTGGAAGCTCCAGAGGTTCGTGTCCTGACAGAGAGGGATGTTGAGCAAACTCCGGTAAAACAGCAGACAATTGAAGCCGCAAAGAGCATGGGAGCCATGGCATGGGTTGGACGTGCGGGTGATCTGGCAGGGAAAGCCAGAGATGGCGTAGAAGACTTTGTCCAGGATGTACAGGAAGGCAGGGAATCTACTATGATCAAAATAGATCTGTCTAAGATAAATAGGTTGACGGATGATGCGCTAAGGGAACGTTTCAGTTCGCTTGTTAAAATGATGGAGGTTGAAGGGGTTGAAGCCGAGATAGCTGGAAATCATGTGAATGATATGATAGCGTCTATAAGGTTCCTTGCGAACGAAAAAGCACCTGCTAAAAACTTTAGGGCGAAAGACGCGGTATTAACCATACAGGAAGGTACGTCCATAGTTAAGGTAGATGAAAATACCGTACAGATCAAGTTCGCGTCCCTTGAGGCAAGGAAGGATTACCAGAGGAGAAGTGGTCAGCTGAGACTCACAGAGGGCAGGGAAGAACAGCTTAGCTCCGCTATCGAAAATGGTGACATTGATAGTTTGACCAGTGAACTAGCGACTATACTTGCGGAGGTTGTAAGGTACATAGACGTTGGATTTACAGCAAGTCCGGAACTTATGGCGATGTTAGAAAGGGTCGTTGAGCCGGCTCTGCATGAGGCAACGAAGCAACAGTTTGGACAAAAAGAAAACCCATATCAGGTGCTTAGAGATAAGCTTGGAATAGCACTTAATGAATCTCATAATAGTCGAGCAATGGGCCAGGTAAGACACATAAAGACACAGCTGGGAGGTAAGGGAGTGTTTGATCTTATGCCGGAAACGTCTACTATGGGTAGAGATGTTGAAGCAAGGACTGAACGTGTTTCAGTAATAGATGGCTATCTTAATGATATGGCAGACATGACAAGCTTTGGACTGTCAGAGTCAGAAGAAGCTGTAGCTCGGAAAGCAGCAAAACAGTCTGTTCTGACAGAAGAAAAGATGGAAATAACTGATCAGGTGGAAGACGCTGAAGTATCAGCCGGCACAGAGGAATCTATAAGAGCGGCGATGGGGCTGCAAGAAGATCTCAAGAAAGCCGCTGAAGCGAAGAACCTTAAAGTGGAACAACGCAATGCGCTTGTAGATCTTGTCGCCGCGGTTGGGGCTGTTATTAATATGCTGAAGCAGGGCCAGAAGCTTGAGGGCACAGATGTCTTCTATGTCAGTGCAGCTCTTGTTACGGATGATGGAGAGGGGTTTGGTAAGTATGTAAAAGCTTTCTCCCAGATGAATGCCGGGCAGGGTGAAGACGGTGCCCGGTTCCATGTGGCTGTTCTTGATGACACCGGAAGCAGTGATGTTGCTAACGCCGTTCAGGCGCTTATTGACGCCGGGATGGAAGATACAGTAAGCTATAATGCGGTAGACGCGAATACAAGTCTCGAAGAAAGGATCCAGGAACGTCGTGAACAGATGGTCGCCCAGACCAAGTCTAATAGCAAGGAAGTCCGTGAAACGGCATTTGTTACTGCTTCTGTCGAGGATGACGGATTGGCACAGCAGTTAAGGAATATGGGTGTCAGTAATGTTGTTAAAGCCGGTTCGTTCAGGAGGGCTACGATTGAGGCAATACACGCCCTTGCCGAAGCTAATAAGGATAACTCGGCATTAAGCGATAATGAGAGAAAGCGCCTTAAAGAGGTTCTGGATGCAATGAAGAATGCCGATGATAAAGGCGCTACGGGCTTCCTGGGAACCACTGAAAGTAAGGATAAAGACTTATCTGACGCTATCGAAGGAAACATCTACGCGGATACACAATTCTAATATCAGCCATTGTTACCAGCTATTAGCTGATATGTAAGGGGGCACAGAAATGTGTCCCCTTTTTTTATTCTTGTCGTTCATTTGACTTTCACTTATATAGAAAGTAATATTAATAATAAACAGATCCCGCATATTTGCCTTCGGCAAATTACGGGATGACGTGTCGTACAAAGGAGGTTGTCGTGGCTACCGATAGAGATAAAATTAATGAGAAAGTGAAAAAAGAAAGTAAATTTATTGAGGACCTTATGGCATCAATGAGGCAGGTTATAGTTGGGCAGGAATATCTACTCGAGAGGCTGCTTGTAGGTATTCTGGCTAACGGCCATCTCCTGGTGGAGAGTGTGCCGGGTCTGGCGAAGACCATGTCTATAATGACGCTATCTAAGTCTGTTGACGCCAAGTTCCAGCGAATACAGTTCACGCCGGATCTTTTGCCGGCGGATATTGTAGGAACTCTGATATTCAACCCGAAGGAAAGCTCTTTCGAGATCAAAAAAGGGCCTATTTTTGCGAATATCGTTCTTGCCGACGAGGTCAACCGTTCTCCCGGTAAGGTGCAGGCGGCGCTTCTTGAGGCTATGCAGGAGAGACAGGTCACTATTGGAGACACCACATATAAACTTGATGAGCCTTTTCTCGTCATGGCCACGCAGAACCCGATAGACCAGGAAGGTACATATCCGCTGCCTGAGGCTCAGGTAGACCGCTTTATGCTTAAGGTCAACATAACGTATCCTACCGAAGAGGAAGAGATCGAGATACTGACAAGAATGGGACATACCAGCACACATATAGAAGTGAAACCTGTTGTTAGCCCCGAAGACATACTCAGGGCAAGGAAGATAGTCGACGAGATATATCTGGACGATAAGGTCAAGCAATATATTGTCAAGATAGTATTCGCGACGCGGTATCCTGATAAGTACGGCCTTAAGGATCTTACGAACCTTATACAGTACGGCGCGTCTCCTAGAGCCAGCATAGCTCTTATACTGGCTTCCAAGGCTTACGCTTTTCTTAAAGGCAGGGGATATGTAACGCCGCAGGATATAAAATCCATAGGATATGATGTGCTTCGTCACAGGGTAATACCGAGTTATGAGGCTGAAGCCGAAGAAATAACATCAGAAGACATAATTACGAAAATATTTGAGAAGGTGCAGATACCATAAAAAATAAAAATGAAAAGGGAAAATAACTCGTCATTGCGAGGTCCCGAAAGGACCGAAGCAATCCCTATAAAATGAATAATGTTTATAGAGATTGCTTCGTCACTTCGTTCCTCGCAATGACAAGCTTTCAATTAAATCATGATCCCAATCGAAATACTGCAAAAAATAAAAAGGATACAGGTCACGACCGCAAAAAAAGCCACTGATATCTTTGCCGGTGAGTATAAGAGTGTGTTCAAAGGACGAGGTATGGAGTTTGCCGAGGTGCGTGAATACCTGCCTGGAGACGAGATACGGTCCATAGACTGGAACGTTACAGCCCGGATGGGAAGGCCTTTCATCAAGAAGCATATCGAGGAAAGGGAGCTTACGCTTATGCTTCTTCTCGACGCTTCGAGGTCCAACTGTTTCGGCAGCGTAAACCGCCTTAAGCGGGACCTGGCGGCAGAAGTATGCGCGGTTCTCGCGGCATGCGCCACAAAGAACAATGATAGAGTGGGCCTTATAATCTTTACTGACAAGATAGAAAGCTATGTTCCCCCGAGAAAGGGTACTCCGCATGTATTCAAGGTTATACGAGAGGCTCTGTATTACCAGACGGAAGGACGGGGAACGAATATACCTTTGAGTCTTGAGTATCTTGACAGGATGATGACCAAAAGTACCGTATCATTCCTTATCTCAGATTTTTATGCCGATGGGCTCAAGAAGTCACTTGCCGTGGCAGGGAAAAGACATGACCTGGTGGCTGTGCAGATAACGGATCCGCGTGAGCGTATTATGCCGGATGTAGGGGTGGTAAAGCTGGAGGATTCGGAGACAGGGAAAGATTATTATCTGGATACCGGAGACAAAGATGTAAGGGACAATTACCGGGAAGAAGCGGACAGACAAATGGAAGAAAGGAAAAAGCTTTTCTATTCTGTAGGTGTCGACAGAGTGGAGCTGAGTACGGAGACGCCGTACGAGAACGCCCTGATACAGTTTTTTAGGCGCAGGAAAATGAGGAGATAAAGGTAAATTGAAAACCTCGAAGATAATAGGATTTTCAGCCGTGGCGGGAATTGGGATACTTCTTTTCCTGGCGGTTATTTCTAATGTCTTTGTCATCGGTACTCCTGTTAAAGTAAACACTTCAGTGAGCCCTTCCAGAGCTTATATAGGCCAGAATATTGAATATACGATCAAAGTATCTTTTCCTCAATATATGGAGATCGAACTTCCCGAGGCGATGGGGAAAATAGGCGAATTTGAAATATTCGGATCCGAATATCTTCAGAGCGCGTTTTTAGGGAAGAAAAAGATAATCGCTACATATTCTCTCAAGGTCTTCACTCCCGGTAAGTATTACATCCCGCCCCTGAAAGTGTCTTATAAAAACGCCCGGGATGAAGCGTGGAATGATGTTCTTACTGAAGGCCGGAATCTCAGGATAGTTCCTATAGTTAAATTTGACCCCGCAAAGGAACTTTTAAAAAAGGTAAGTATGGTTGCCGATTCAAGGGTAAAAGAGATAGCAGTGACCGGGAAAAGGGGTCAGAGCCGCGAGATAGAGATACCCATACGGTTTCCCATAAAGGACATGGAAGGCCCCAAGCGGGTATATACACCTAAGGACATATTTTTTATGGGTCTGTGGATAGCGGGCGGAGTTATAGTTCTTCTGGTAATTTTGATAGTTGTGCTAAGTGTTATTCTTACGGCTTTTCAGCGAAAGGAGCCCCCGGTATATGCCGGTTATGTGAAAGACCTGAAGGCTCTGAGAAAAGAGAAGCTTTTAGAGAAAGGGGAAAAAACAGCGTTTTGTTCCAGGCTGTATGAGGCTATAACCGGGTATTTCAAGGAAAGGTTCGGCCTGGATGAAAAAGAGATGACGACAGACGAATTTTTGAGTGTCGTAAGTAGTCTTGAAGAACTTGAGAAAAAACAGAAAAAATTTATTAAGGAAAAACTTATCTTATGTGACCTTGTTAAATACTCGGGATATGATCCATCCGCGGGGGAACTGGACAAAGACATGAAGGAAGAGATAAATCTGATACGCGAGCTTGGTAAAAAAGAAGAACATGAAGAGGTGACGGCGTGATATTCAGGAACCCGTGGATATTATTGGCCATACCGCTATTTTTGCTGCTGTTCTATTTCGTAAGGAAAGATAGGGGCGGTTTTATCTTTCCAACCGGGGAAGTGGTGGGAAAAACAAAGGGCGGCCTCAAGATATTTCTTGTGAAAAATTCTGTTTACCTCAGGGCCGGCTGTATAGTCCTCGTCCTTATAGCTTTAGCCCGGCCCCAGATAAATATGGAAAGGGATGTCAAAAAAGAAGGTATAGCAATAGTGCTCGCGATAGATTGTTCAAGTACCATGCTTGCCCAGGATATAAAACTTTCCTTTCAGGAACTTGCCGAAATAGGTGGAGGTAAAAAGAGCTCGAATATCTTAAAAAGAATAGATGCCGTAAGATATGTGGCGGACGACTTCATATCTTCAAGGCAGGACGATGTAATAGGTATAGTGGCATTTGCCGCGCAGGCCTATATAGTTTGTCCTCTGACCTTTGACCATGAATGGCTCAGGGAATCACTTGTCAGGGTTAAGGTGGGGCTTATAAAGGACGGGACGGCTATAGGGTCGAGTATATTGTCGAGCCTTAACTCTTTACGCGGCGTGAAGGCTAAAAGTAAGATCATCATTTTGCTTACCGACGGGATAAACAATTTTGGTAACGTGCCTCCTCTGGTCGCGGCAAAGGCCGCAAGGGCCATGGGGATCAAGATATACACTATTGGGGTCTTAAGCGGGACGGGAGGAGTTAATGTTTTAGGTGACGGTTCCGGCAGAAAATCTTTCAAGAAATTCACGGCGCCTATAGATGAAAGTGAGCTTAAACAGATCTCAGCGGTAACCGGCGGTAAATATTTTCCGGCATCAGACATGAAGTCGCTTAGAGCTAACTATAAAGAGATAGATAAGCTTGAAAAAGCAAGTATTGAACAGAAAACTTTTGAGGAATATGTGGACGTATTCCAGAACTTTTTATTTCCGGCACTTTTGCTGCTTTTGCTGGATATTGTTCTGAGGAATACATATTTAAGAAGGATACCGTAATGAAATTTGGAGATTATAGCCTGTTGGTACATTCTTTCTGGCTTGTCCCGGTCTTGTTTCTCTTTTATTTGTGGGCACTTAAAAGAAACGACCGGGCAATGCGGTCTTTTGCCCAAGGCAGCCTTTTGAAGGATATAATACCGTTCTATAAGAACGATCATAAGACTTTGAGGGTGTTCCTGAATATCTGTGCGGTGTTCTTTATAATTTTTGCTCTTGCGAGGCCCCAGTGGGGATTTTACTGGAAAGAGGATAGGGGCAAGGGGCTTGATATAATGATCGCGATAGATGCGTCGAGAAGTATGCTTGCTACGGATATCAAGCCTACAAGGCTGGGTTTTGCGAAAACAGAACTGGCTCTGTTCACAAAAAAACTAAAAGGTGACAGGCTTGGCCTTATAGCATTCGCGGGTGAAGCGTTCCTGCAATGTCCTTTAACTACTGATTATAGCGGGTTCCTGCTGGCCTTAAAAGATCTGGATACCGAAACAATACCAACGGGCGGCACATCTATACCTGATGCGGTGGAAGAATCTGTCAGGTCATACAAAGGAGCGGAGACGGCAAGTAAGGTTCTTATTGTCATCACTGATGGTGAGAATACGGAAGGTAAGATAAAAAAGGCCATACAGCTTGCTAAAAAGAATGAAATAAGTATTTCCTGTATAGGCATAGGGTCGAAGAAGGGGCAGGTCATTAAGATAAAAGATGAGAGTGGCAAAGAAACCCTGGTAAAGGACAAAAGGGGCAATGTTGTTAAATCGCGTCTTATGGAAGATACGCTTAAAACGATAGCGATCAAGACCGGTGGGATATATGTAAAAGCCACAGAAGCCGATCTGGGGCTGAATGAAATATACGATAAACGTCTCGCAGGGATTGAAAGGAAAGAGACAAAAGACAGAAAGATCAAGGTTTATAAGGAGAGGTTCCAGTTTCCGCTTGCCATAGCGGCTTTATTTTTAATTCTTGAAATTATGTTGAGGGGCGGAAGTGTTTTTGGAAAAAGTGATTAAAAAACTGCTTATATTAATATTGGTGTTTTCTCTGGCATTGCCCAGGGCATCCTTTGCCGATCTTGCCGATAAGAAGCTGATGAAATTTGCAAATCAGCTGTACCGGGAAAAGAAGTACGATGAGGCTCTTGAGGTTTACAGGGGGCTTCTCAAAAAAACTCCGGATTCCCCTTTCCTTGACTATAATATCGGAACAATTCTTTACAAAAAAAACAAATATGAAGCTGCTGTAAAATTCTTCATCAAAGCCACCAGTACAGAAGACGTGAAGATGGAAAGGGACTCTCTTTCTGCGATAGGGGCGTGTTACTACCGTATGAGTGAGGAGAAAGAGAAGGTGCATACCCGGGGAGCGATAGGTCTTTGCGAAAAGGCCCTGGAGTATTACCAGTGGGCCATTGAAGTGGATGATAAGGACAGAGACCTGAAATATAACCATGAGATGGTTGAAGCCAGGCTGAAGGAGCTGAATAGGCGCGCCAACAGGGGGAAAAAGAAAGAGTCAAAGGGGGGCAAGAAGGGACAGGGTAAGGATTCCACTGAAGACGAGAGAAGTAAAAAAGATCAAAAACGGAAACAAGAGGATAATAAAAGAAAGAATAAAAGGCGCGAGGAGGATCAGCAAAAACAGGATAAGCGTCAGCAGGAAGACCGTAAGAAGAATGAAAAGCGCCGAGAAGAGGACAGTAAGAAAGATGAAAAACGGCGGGATGAAGATATGCAGCAGGATAAAAAGCGTCGCGAAGAAGACAGGAAAGACAGCGAAGATAAGAACAAACCGCAGGATGAGCAGTCAAGGAAAGACCGGCAAGAGCAGCGGGATCAAAAACGAAAAGAAGAGGACAGGAAGAAAGAGGACCGGAGAAATCAGGAAGACAGACAGAAAGACGAGCAGCGAAAGGAAGAAGACAGGAAGAAAAACCAGCAGCAAAAAGAAGAGGACAATAAAAAAGAAGACCAGAGGCGCAATGAGGATAGGCAGAAAGAAGACCAGCGCCGGAAAGAAGACGATCAGGAGAAAAAAGATAAGACAGAGAACGATAAAGAAAGAAAAAAAGAAGAGAGCCGTCAAAAGAAAGAAAACCAGCGTCGGCAGGAAGACCGCCAGCAGCAGGATAAAAAACGTCAGGAAGATCAGAAGAAACAAGATCAGAGAAAGGAAGAGCAGGATCAAAAAGAGGACCAGAGGAAGAAGGAAGATCAAAGGCGGGAGGGCCAGAGAAAACAGGAAGATCGCCAGAAAGAAGATCAACGGCGAGAGGAAGATAAAAAAGACACAGAAGACCGAACCAAGCCGCAGGATGCCAAGAGCCGGGAGGACCGTCAGAAACAGCGTGATGAGAAACAACGTAAGGAAGAGCAGCAGAAAGAAGAGCAAAGGCGTCAGGAAGACCGGCAGCAGCAGGATAAAAGAAGGCGGGAGGATCAGAAAAAACAGGATCAGAAAAAACAGGAAAATCGGCAGCAGGAAGACAGGAATCGCCAGGAAGACCGTCAGAAACAAGACCAGAGGAGTAATCAGGATTCTGACCAGCGGAAGCAGGAAGCAAAGAACGAAGAGGAGAGAAAACAGGAAGACAAGCGGCAGGAGCGTGAAAATAAAAGACAAGAGGAAAGCCGTCAACAGGAAGACAAAAGAAGGCAAAAGGACCGTCAGAAACAAGACCAAAGGCAGAAGCAAGACAGGCAGAAAGATGATAGAAGGCGCGAGGAAGATCGCAAACAGGAGGATCAGAAGCGCGAGGAGGATCGGCAGGATCGCAGGGAGCAGGCTAAGCCCCAGGATGTAAAAAATCGTCAGAAAAGACAGCAGCAAAGAGACCAGAAAAGACAGCAGCAGGATCAAGAAAAAGAGGACCAGCGTAAAAAAGAAAACGAGAATAGAAAGAGTGAGCGCAAGGAAGAGAACAGGCAGGATCAGGAGAAACGCCGCCAGGAAGATAGGCAGACCGAAGACTCCCGGCAGGCCGAAGATAGGCAGAGCCGTAAACAGCAATCTAAGACAGAAGAAGGGAAGCAGACCGAAGACCAGCGTCAAAAGCGGCAGGATAAGCGTAAGCAGGAGGATAGGCAGAAAGAAGATCAGAGACACCAGGAGTCTCGTGCGAAACAGCAAGAGAGGCAGCAAGCGGATCGGCAAAAAGAAGAAAAGCGCCGTCAGGAAGGCCGGGAACATAATGATCAGAGGCGGTCTGAAGATAAGGCTAAACAGGAAGAACGCCAGAAAGAAGACTTGAAGGATAGAGGCGACAAGACCAAGCCGCAGGACGCTAAGAGCCGTGAGGATAGGCAAAAGCAGCGTGACGCTAAACGCCGGGAACAAGATAATCAAACTGAAGAAAAAAGAAAACAGGAAGACCGGCAGACTGAAGAGCAGCGCCGAGCGGAAGACAGCACTAAGGATCAAGAGAGGCAAAAACAAAATCAGCAGAAAGAAGACCAGAGGAAACAGGAAGATAGGCAGACCGAAGACTCCCGGCAGGCCGAAGATAGGCAGAGCCGTAAACAGCAATCTAAGACAGAAGAAGGGAAGCAGACCGAAGACCAGCGTCAAAAGCGGCAGGATAAGCGTAAGCAGGAGGATAGGCAGAAAGAAGATCAGAGACACCAGGAGTCTCGTGCGAAACAGCAAGAGAGGCAGCAAGCGGATCGGCAAAAAGAAGAAAAGCGCCGTCAGGAAGGCCGGGAACATAATGATCAGAGGCGGTCTGAAGATAAGGCTAAACAGGAAGAACGCCAGAAAGAAGACTTGAAGGATAGAGGCGACAAGACCAAGCCGCAGGACGCTAAAAGTCGTGAGGATAGGCAAAAGCAGCGTGACGCTAAGCGCCGGGAACAAGATAAACAAACTGACCAGAAAAGAAAACAGGAAGACCGGCAGACTGAAGAGCAGCGCCGAGCGGAAGACGAAACTAAGGACAGCCAGCGACAGAAGAAGGACCAGGTAAAGGAAGACGAGAGAAAACAAGAAGATCGCGCTAAAGAGGATATGCGGAATAAAGAAGACAGCCAGAGGCGTAAACAGGAAGCTGAAACAGGCGAGGCAAAGCAGAAAGAAGACGAGCGTCAGAAAAGAGAAAGTAAGAACCGAGAGGAAGACAGAAAACAAGAAGACCAGAGGAAACAGGAAGACCGAGCTAAACAGCAGGAGAGGCAGAACGAAGATCGTAAGAAGGAACAGCAGCGCCGCCAGGCAAATCAGCAAAACCAGGACCAGCGTTGTGATGAAGATATAAAGGATAGAGAAGACAAGGCCCAACCGCAGGATGTGAAGAGCCGTGAGGAAAGACAAAAGCAGCGAGACGCGAAGAGACGAGAAGAAGATAAAGGTGTCGCAGTAAAGAGGAAACAGGAAACCGCGGCGAAAGATCAGGATAGACAAAAACAGGATCAGCAGAAGCAAGACCAGAGGAAACAGGAAGACAGTAAGGCTGAAAATGCCCGGCAGCAGGAGGGGCAGAAGCAAAAGCCCGAAGGGTCTGAATCCGGAGCTGAACCTCAGCGGCAAGAGGGGGAAATAGAAGAAGCGGAACCGTCTGAGGAGCAGAAAGGCGAGGACGGAGATAAGGAGGAAAAAGATCCGGGCGAAATGTCCGAATCAAGCGCTGATATCATTATGGACGTTTATTGGAATGGAGAAGCTCCTCAAAAGATAATACGACAGCAGAAGTCTCCCTTAAAGAGGGATGTAGAGAAGGACTGGTAGCGTGCATATATTGTAATGTATTGCAAATAAATAACTTATGAAAAAAACATTATTCACGATAATTGCCCTTAGCTTGATATTTTTGACAGCGCTTGCCGGCGCGGGAGAAAAAGAATTCAAGATAGCTTTGTCCAATGAGACGGCCTCTCCGGGCAGGCAGGTGACACTGGCCCTTGTCTTTGAGGGCGTTGATTACATGCCGCCGCTTGAGCTGCCGTTTATCGAGGGACTTGATATTAAATTTAAACAGGGGGCGCAGGGTACAGAGACACTGGATGGCAAACAGGTGAAAGTATTTATATACACTTATATCATAGTCGGTTTCGCGGAAGGCGACTATGAGATCGGACCGATCGCTTGTGAGTATAAAGGTGATCTGTACAGGTCAAATTCAACTGTTTTGACTGTATCAAAAAGTGCGAAGCGTACAGAAGTGGATAAGACTGTTTCAGGAGAAAAGAAAGGGATCTCCGAGCGGATGTTTCTTGAAATAGAGCTTCCCGATCGGGATATACATGTAAATGAGAAAGTTCCTGTTACGGTCAAGTTCTATACCGACTGGCTTGACGTATCGGATCTTAGGATCGCCGATGTGCCAAGCAAGAACTATATCACCGAAGACTATGAGGCTAAGCCTACTACTGTTGTTGAAAAGAACGGAGTGCAATATGCGGTTCTAAGATTCGATAAATCGTTTTTTGTGTCGGTGCCGGGAGATTTTGTTTTTGGACCGGTCAAGGCAAGATTTTATATTACAAAAGCCCAGGGCGATCTGTTGAACCAGAACGAGGCTTTTTATAATGAGTATCTGGGTAGAAAACGTAGAAAAGAGGTGACTCTGGAAAAAGGTCCCTTCGATATAAAGGTGATTTCCGTGAAGAAACCGGAAAAAGTCGACAAGAAACCGGAGCCGGCACAAAAAGAGGCCGGGAAAAAAGAGATCGCTGAGGAAACAGAAAAAGAAAAATCCCAGGAAATGCTTGTTCAGCTTAAAAAATCTCCGGGCCGGGCCGATCACGGGGATAATTACTTTTTCAGGAGGAGATGGTTTGCAATATTTGAGATGCTGCCTCTTCTGTTTATCCCTTTAGCTGTGATACTTAAAAGAAGACGTGACATGACGGCGCCCGATACTCCCTATGGCAGGCTACTTAGAGCGTCTAAGAAAGCTGAGCGGGGGCTGCAGGTCTCAAAAAAACATTTAAGGCAAAATGATCCGTTTGAGTTTTACAGGCAGCTATTCACGTCACTTCAGGAGTATATAGGCATAAGATGTGACATGGAGCCGGGCGGCATAACAGAGGACATAGTTGAGAGGATGCTTAAAGATAAGATCAAGGATGACGAAGTTTTTGAATATATATACAAGATATACTCGGACTGTTATTTTGCAAGATATACAGAACTGGAGATAGACAAAAAAGATATGCTAAGCACATACAAGCTTGCAGCAAAACTTATAAAGAGGCTAAATAAGGAGAAGGTCTTATGATATCCCTTATTCTCATAACATTAGCCTCAATACACTTAATAGCGTCACCCGCTAATGCTGCCGGCAGCATAACGGATCGTGTGAGTTTCACCATCGAGGATTTTTATAAGGCTAATGAAAAATATCAGGCGGGTGAATATTCTGAAGCGGTCAAGATGTATCTGGGGCTTTCGGAAAGTGGGTTTAGAAGCGGTAATCTTTATTACAATCTGGGTAATGCATATTTAAAAGAAGGCAGACTTGGCAGGGCCATATTGAATTATGACAGGTCAAAAAGATATATGCCCGCGGACAGTGACCTTTTGTCGAATATCAGATATGCTAAAACCCTTATGAAGCGTCCGGATCCGCCTTCAAATGCTTTTATCGCTGTTCAGTGGCTTGATAATGTATTCGATCATATTACCTTACGCCAGGCCGTAGCCCTGGCTACCATATGGTACTGTCTCATAATAGGGTATTTCATCCTGACTAAGGTTTTGAAACGATATATGTCTCATTCAACACCGACGCTTGTTTGTATGATACTCATTCTGGCGGTTATGGTTATACCGATACGGCGAAAGATATATGATCTTGAAAAAGGAGGCATAGTTGTAGATAAAATAACCGATGCCAGGTTGGAACCTCATAAAGCGGCTACGGTGAATTATCCTCTCTACGAGGGGATGACGGTGTATATTCTCAGGAAGAGGGGGGAATGGCTGAGGATTAAGGCTTCTGATGGGAGGATAGGGTGGATTCCCGCTGATTCTGCCGAAATTATAGGTATGTAGAAGTACTCAGGCGCCATGGGATACTTTCTGCCGGGCCCCTCCGCCCGGGGTCTCTCGCCTTTGGCTCGAGGCTCCTTCTGGACGTGCCTCGGAGGCGAGCACGGTGTGAATCATCCCAGTACGAAAGCATCCCATGTCGCTATAAATACAACACCTTTCAAATAAAGCACTTACGAGCAAAAAATCTGATAGAAGCCTGTGGAAATACACAAAATGTGTTAATGTTTAAAAAATCTAGATATTTAGACTAATCTTTTCCGTAATAGATGCTATACTTTATATTGTGAGTATTAGTAGTACTAGATATGTATATCGCCGTAAATCTATCGTAAGGTAGAGGGTGGGGTATATCTAGAGGAGTATTATAGTCAATATGACTATTGTTACTATTAATATTTTCTTGAGGGATAACTAAAGACCTTTAGTAAGTTGGCAAAAGGGTGGGATTATGTTTAAACGAAGCAATATAAAGGGGATCCATTCAGTTTCTTCAAGGAGAGGTGCACGCCCGTTTATGAAAGCGGTGTCCATCGCAGTAATACTCACATTTCTGTCCCAGCAGGTATCTATGGGGCAGATAACTGCTTCTCCTCCGCAGTCACTTGTAAAAGGCCGCATAAATCTGAACCAGGTTTCAATCCCGCGCGACATAGCTATCACAAAAGAGATAAACACAACTCCCAGCAAAGAACTTATTATCAATATCAAGGATGTCCACGATAACTACGGGGCGCAGGAATCGGTAGTGTCTGTTCTTGGTAACCTTGTGACTAACTATGACATCAATTTCGTCGGTGTTGAGGGAGCCGAAGGGTTTATTGATATGGGAGTTCTCGCTACCATGCCGGACGAAGAAGCAAAGAAGATGGCGGCGGAATACCTTATGCGGGAGGGAGAGATATCCGCGGGAGAGTTGTTCACGGCGCTTTCAAAAGAGAGGATAAATCTGTATGGCATCGACGACAGCCAGCTTTATCTGAAGAACTATTATGCCTTCAGGAATCTGCTGGATGAAAGAGAACGCAATATTGAGCTTGTGGATTCTTTGAGAAAGGCTTTGTATGACCTTGAAGATCATATTTTTTCCGATGAGCTAAAAGAGCTTAACAGGAATTCTGTCCTGAATAATTCCAATGGAAAGAAATTTACCAAACGCTGGTATTCCATTGAAGATATAGGCACGAGTAAAGGCATTACCATAGACAAATACACAAATATAAACTCACTCATGACCGCGATCGAGTTGGAGAAGACTGTTGACTATGAGAGTACAAATCTCCAGAGGGACGTTATCCTGGACAAACTTTCCGTGAAGCTCAGGCGGAACGCCATGGAAGAACTTATTCTTAAGAGCCTGTCTTTTAAGCTTGGCAAACTCTCCAAGAGCCAGTTTTACTCATATCTCTTGATGCTTGCCAAGTCCGAAGATCTGGATAAGTCGTATTATGACAAGATGGAAGTGTTCTGTGATTATGTGAATTTGTATGAGTCTATCGATATAGGCAGCCTGATGGATGAGATAGATGACTATGAGTGCAGGGTGAAAGAGAAGCTGTTTCGCAACGATGATGAAAAAGAACTTACTGCCCTGATGAAGGACACCGAAATACTTCACAATGTGTTCAATATAAAACTGACAAGCGGACAGCTCAGGTATTTCAACGGACATCTTGACGGATTCAACTGGGACAGGTATCTCGCATTTATAAAACAGGCGTATGAAAAGTACAACATACCTCTTCCTGCGGAATTTGCGGATTCCGCGGAGCTTTTCAATAAGATAGGCGAGGCGGTAAAGTTCTATGAAGCCGCTACCGGACGTAATGAAGCTATGGTGGAGAACACTATAGAACTTATGCGTAAGAATGGAGCCGAAGTCGGAGTCGTAATAACCGGCGGGTTTCATTCAAAAGGAATGGCAGATATCCTGAAGTCGGACAAGGTATCTTACATCATACTTCTTCCACGGTTCAATCCCAAAACCGGGAAAAGGCCCTACATCAGCATACTTACCAATAAAAAGAACGAGTACGACAAATACATCAATTCCAAAAATTACATGGCAGTTTCTACCATGAGAGCTTTGTTTCTGGAGATATATGATGGGATGGGATATACCAGAGACGAGGTTAAGGCAGCTGTGTTCCAGAAAGGCGCGGCCTTAGGTATGGCGGCACATTTTTTGAGACTTATGAAGAAAGGCAGGAGGATAACTCCGACTGAATTCAAGCAAAGCAAAGAGATGTGGGGCGATGCCTATGAAGAATGGGAAAACGCGCTTGTTGCTGGGGATAAGATCGACCAAGACACCGCGGATAGCCGTGTCAAGACTTTCAGGGCCCAGATGGATAGTATGCATATAGTTGGAGAAGATGGAAATGTAGGCGTATATTTTGATACTAAGAGTGACACCGCAGATAAGGATAACGTCAGGTATGAGATAGCTTTTACGAATGAAGAGAAAAACGAAATAGTAGTAAGGGCCAAGGATACAAGTGTTTCAGATAAGACCATAAGAGAGGTCAAGCTTCAGACCTCTCTTGCTGAAGCTGAAATAACCGCTGAAAAGGCTCTTGAGGTCGGGATAGAACTCCTGGAAAAGACCAGTGCCATGAAAGTCGATACCATTATCAATCGCTTTCAAGTTCAGGGTACAGATATCAGTGAGCTCGAAGGAAAAGAAGGTGACGAATATATCAAGAAGGTTGCCGGTCGTATGGGATGGAAACTCACAGACGACGAGACCAACCAGATAAGACAGACACTTGCTAAAAAAGTTTCTGATGTTGGTGAAAAGACCACGCCAGGTTCCGCGGGTATCTCGTCCAAGGGTTTAATCCACAAAGATTCCCAGGATATGTTGGAGTTGGCGTTCGGTGAGCTTGCTGTAACGCTTGGCAAGAAAAAGGGTTCGATCCTTAGTGTTAAAGATCTCCAGGATCTTGGGGAAAAGGAACATGGAGACAAGAACTACTATGTTAGAGTTGAGAATGGTGTTACCTACTATATTCTCGAGGGTATTTCTGCAAGCCACGCAAGACGCATAAGGGCGGATGAACCCGGCAGGGTAATATATCTAAGCAGAGAGGATGTTGGTGAAGACGGAGCACGCTTTAATGCGGTGGCGGCGCACGAAAGCACCGAGGCTGAGGTGCTCAATGAACTGGCCAGGGACTATTTATCCAGGGGAAGGGACTCGAAAAAAGGCCCTGTAACCGATAAGAAAGTTATAGAGTTTCTTGACCAGGATACTGGTCTTGGCGGGAATATGTACGTGGTAGCACACGAAGCCGGCTTAATTGCCGAAGACTGGGAAGCAAGAGGAATAAAAACAGCGGATCAAAAGATACAGGATCTGATGGAAAAGGACCTTGATAGTCTGGGAGATATTAGAAGCGGGAGTCATGTGGCTTATGAGATGCTGATCCGAAAATTATTGATATCTGAGGAGGTCCTTGGCACGATCTCTTTTGGGAAGGATAGTTATACTCTTACCAATAACGATTTAGGAAGCGGGCAGTTTGGTTCAGTACAGGAAGCTATAGACAAGAATAGGAAAAAAGTGGCGATCAAGATGGTAAAAGGCGACATAAGAGGCAAGCGTGAAGGTCCAATGTCTGATGCGGAACTTGAGGAAGCTAAAAAAGAAGATGGGAAGATCGCTTCCAATAGATTGTTCTTGTATCGAGAGATGATAGTACTGGGCAAATTAAAGGGCAAAGATGGTGTTGTCCAGCTCGAAGAGGCCGGGTTATGTGAAATAGACGGTGAATTGCAGCCGGTCATAGTTATGGAATATGTTGACGGGCAAACTCTTGACGATTTTGTTAAAAGTGATGACTTTTTGGCGCAGACTAAGGCAGAGCAACAGAAGGAGCTACATAATTACGTAGTACAGATAGTTAAAATTATGATGCAGATGGAGGAAGACGAGGTTGCGCAGGGGGATATACATGGCGGGAATTTTATGATAAATACGGATGGCAAAGCAATTGTAATCGATTTGGGTATGGCCTCTTCTTCCAAGAAGGGGATGGGGCCGAGAGGGCTAGAGAGAAGCCTTCGAAAAGATATTTATTATGTGGGAGAAATGTTGGCTGGATTGATGCTTGATAAAAGGATATATCTGGAGTATCAGGAAGATTTGGAGGATAAGAAAGATTTGGAGGACTGGAATGCTTATGTGAGTAAGAATCCGGGCCCGGCAACTAGACTTGCTGTACTGTTAATGGACATGGAAAAAGACGAGAAAACGATACTGTTCGAGATGGAAGACAAGGAAGCAGAGGAAAAAGCCGAGCAGCGGAAAATTGAAATAGCTAAAGTTGAGGCTGGAGAGGCAAGACTGAAAGCAGAGAAGGAAGAAGCGGACAGGCTGGTGAAGGAAGAAACTGATAGGCTGAAGAAAGAAAAAGTCGATGCAGATAAATTGAAGGCAGAAGAAGCCATGAAAGAAGAGAGGTCCAGGATAGATGCAAAAGAAAGGGCTGATAAGACTGCAATAATTGATAAGAAATTCTTGAACTATGGTTCTCAATCGGCAAGTGACAGTGAGATCAATTTGATACTAGCGAAAGCAGCCGAGAAGGGGCCAAGGGGGATCGCTGAAATCGCCGAACAGATTGCCATTGAGAAGGCGTTTAGACAGCTTATGGAAGCTAATGATTTGTGGAATGAAGAAAAATTTGGAGTTGATGTAGAGAAACTTGGTGATCTTGGGACTCTGGAATTTGAGAAAGTCGGTGAACCGGGCACTCACGCGCAGGCATACAAGGTAAAGGGGCTCTCTGGAAAGAAAACGCTCATTTTTAAAATAGTTGAGGATAGACCACAGGCAACAAAAGAGGTAGTAAGAGTGTACGATTGGCTTCACAGTGGTAGCGATAGATTTAAATCGGTTCAGGACGAGGACGACGGGGAAGTCATGGGATACGGGATGAACCGGCAGAGGAAAGAAGGAGAACGAATATTCATTGTGCAGATAGAAGGCCAAACCGTGCAAGAAAAATTGAAAAAGGCAAAAAGTGAAGACGAGATCCGGAAAGTATTACAGGCGGTGCTTGTTCATGTAAGGCGCCTTGAGGCGCTGGGTATGACATATAAGAGCAGTTCGAAGGGGAACATTTTTGATGATATGGGGAGTGCTGTGGGAAAAGGAAAGATCATATGTTTTGATTTTCCTAATCTTGGACTATCGACGAAGACGCGTAATAAGGAAGACCTCCGGGCGGTTAATAGAATGCTAAGGGATATCGTTTCCATCAATACCACAGACGATGAGGGTAAAAAGATAAACGCTATGGCCATTTTAAAAGAAATACTGGACGAAGAGGTGGTGCAGAAAATACATGACGAGGAAGAGGCAAAAAAGATAGCTGTTGCGAAAAAAGCCAGGTATGTTTCGGGCGATGATCTTGATGCGCTTAATGCTCTTATTTTGGAGGCCGCGGAGGCGGTGAGCCCATCGGGAGAGAGCCTGGGAAGAGGGAGCCTGGAAAAGTTGGTGAACTTTTATTCCCAGGAGGGAGTAGCGCTTATATGTATCGAAGGCCTTGGAGAACTTCTTGATGACATCAAGGGAGTGAGGGGTAACGCGGATAAGATCGGGATGATCGGGAAACTTGATAAAGCACATAAGGATTTGAAAAAAGCCCTCAAGGCCGCCCGAATTCGGGTAACAATGGCAAAAAAGAATAATAAAGAGAAAGCTCTGACGGACGGGATGAAGGAAGAAATAAGTGAGCTTGAGAAAATGGAGAAAGATCTCAAATCCATCCGTGAGGTCTATGTGGGTTACCAGACGCAATTGGAAGAATTGATCGTACAGGCCAATACTGAGAAATTTAAGGCAAAGCGCGCGCACGCCCCACCGGGAGAAGGAGAAGTATCCGGCGTTTCGGAAGAAGATAAAAGGGCCGAAGAGGATATGGCTGTTGAGCAGGTCGCAAAACGGAATAAACAAAGGAATCGTTTGTTTGGTATTGTTGACCGGTATTCAAGGAAGAAGGAAAAGAACAGGATAAAAAGAGTATTGGAGGGGTACAAAGCATTAGGTGAAGACGGGCAGTTGAAAGACAGGGCCGGTAAACACGCAGAGATGTTGAAATGGATACATGAACAAGAAAAAATAGCAGATGATATGGTGAACAATAGCGGGCATGAGGCCTGGGGGGACGAGAAAGTTGTTTCTGATGAGATCGACGAACGGGTCAAAACTCTCGAGGATGCAATACGTGAGTTGGATGTGCAAATTGGAGAGACGATGGCCAGGATAACCAAGAATGATCTATCTGTGGATAAGGATCTACTGGATTATATGGGTGAAGCATACGCAGCAAACAAGGATGAACTGGAGGTATGGAAAGGGATAAAGAGCGACAAGGATGATAACGAAGAAGTAAAAAAGGAGAAGAGGAAAAAACTTGCTTTATTAGTCCTGAACAGAAAAGCCCATAAACATTTACAGAAAATGGTGAAAGACGGCAAGGCCGATGACCCGGACTTTATTAGGTTGTCAGCGGCTAACGCTAGCCTTGCCATGACAGCGTATAACGGGTTCCAGCTGCGCGAACATCAGCTGCAGGGGGCTTCCCTGACATACCAGGGTCTAATGATAAATCTTTCCACCGGACAGGGTAAGACATATATTGACCTTGCGGACAGGTATATGCAGTCTCTGAGGTTTGAGGGGAAACCTGTAGATCTTATGGCGACTTCCGACTTGGAAGCTAAACGCCTGGAGTACAAGATAGGAACACCGCTGAGAATGCTGGGACTTAAGTGTGATTTTATCAGCGCTGACCAGGGTATGTTCTATGACGGTACGTATTCTAAATTATGCCAGGATTACGGTGTAAATGAAGACGGGACATTGAAAGAAGCGGGCCAACAGGTGAAGCAGGCGATGCTTGTAGAAAGGAAGAGGGCGGCTTCACAGGCGAACGTCCGGTTTGTCTCTCACCATATTGGATTTGATTTTATGCACGATCTTGCCATAGCGCGGAAGAACAAAGACCAGCGGTATCTTATCGGTACGTTTAATCATCTTTTGATAGATGAATCCGATAGTCTTACCCTAGACCAGGCGCTTTCAGAACTTATTATCTCTATCCAGGGTAAGACCCTGGATATTGTTGACGCGATGC
>CAYWDJ010000006.1:0-26461 GCA_964457005.1 uncultured Planctomycetia bacterium | reverse complement strand
TCAGGTTTGCTATCAGAGAAGGCGGCCATACGGTTGGAGCCGGTGTTGTAAGCGATATCATAGAATAAAAGAACAGTGGAGTGGGGGCAGGCTATAGGCAGCCCCCGCAAAACAGCTAAGGTACAATAAAGAGGAAAAAAGCAATGGCGAAAAAGGGTAAAACAACAAAAATTAGACTTAGATTGAAATCCTTCGATCACAAGCTTCTTGACATATCGATGAGCGAGCTCGTTGAGACAGTAAAGAAGACAGGGGCAACAATATCAGGTCCGGTGCCGATACCGACCAAAAGAGAGCTTTTTACTGTTTTGAGATCACCACATGTTAACAAGAAGTCTAGAGAACAGTTTGAACTCAAGACACACAAACGCCTGATGGAAATACTGGATCCTACATCTAAGACGATAGATGCTCTTAGAAAACTGGATCTTCCTGCAGGGGTTGACGTTGAGATCAAGTAATTAGTGGTGAATGTAATCCGTGCCTCTGTGAAATTGCACACGCACGTTAAACAAGATAAATGGAGAATAAAATGATTCCAGGTATACTAGGAAAAAAAATAGGGATGACACAGATTTTTGACGAGGCAGGTAACCGCGTACCGGTTACTGTTCTTGAAGCCGGTCCATGTCAGATTCAGGCAGTTAAGAATGCCGCAAAAGACGGTTACAATGCTGTTCAGGTTGGATTTGAGGACACCAAGGAGAAAAGGCTGAAGAAGCCCCAGAGAGAGGCTCTGAAGAAAAATAAACTAGCTCCAAAGAAATTCGTAAAGGAATTCAGAGGTGCGGAACCTGTGGAAGCAATTGTGGGAGACCAGGTCACAAACTCTATTTTTCAGATAGGTGATTATGTTGATGTTTCCGGGCTTTCAAAAGGTAAGGGTTTCCAGGGTGGAATGAAGAGGCATAACTGGAGCGGCGGTCCCGCAACGCACGGTTCAAAATCTCACAGAGTACCGGGTTCGATCGGGGCAAGTTCCTACCCTTCAAGAGTTTTTAAAGGGCAGAGCATGCCTGGCCAGATGGGTCATGTGACGGTTACCATCCAGAACATAGAAGTTATTGATGTGAACGCTGAGGATAATACCCTTGTCGTTAGAGGTTCCGTGCCGGGAGCGAATGGCACTTATCTCGTAATAAAGTATGCAAAAAAGAAAGATTTGGCAGAGAGGATCGTTCCTGAGCCGGAAGTAGCGCCGGAAGAAGAACAGACCGATGTGCAGCCTGAAGCAGAAAATAAAGAAGGAAGTAAAGAATAGACATGGAAAAGATTAAATTAGACGTATACGATCTCAAGGGAAAAGTTGTAGGGGACGTACAAATCGACGGAAGTGTCTTTGATGGAGTTGTTAATGAAGTGCTCCTCTATGAGGCTAACAAGATGTACGAGGCCAACAAGCGAAGAGGCACAGCATCCACAAAGACTAGAGGTGAGGTTTCCGGCGGTGGTGCAAAGCCATGGCGTCAAAAAGGTACCGGTCGTGCCAGGGTAGGATCCAGCAGGAACCCCATATGGAGGCATGGAGGGGTAGCTTTTGGACCAAGACCAAGAGACTTTGGTTTCTCAATGCCTAAAAAAGCTGTTAAGAAGGCACTAGTTTCCAGCATTAATGCTCGTCTTAATGAAAAGATGGTGAAGCCTATAGTTAAGATCGAGGTGGATAAGCCTAAGACGAAGGATTTTAAGAAGATACTTGAGAACCTTAAGATAGATGGATCGGTTCTGGTAGTCGTGGGCGACGCTAATGACGGAGTTAAACTCTCTGCCAGAAACCTGGAAAAAGTAAGCCTGAAAGAAGGTAGAAATATCAATGCTAGGGATGTTCTTTTGAATGACTATATCATAATTGAAAAAGAAGCCCTTGAGAAACTTACGGAGAGGTTAAAATGATGACATCACATGATGTGATAAAGCATATGGTTCGCACTGAAAAAGGCACCAAAATGCTGATAGACAATAAGTACGTTTTTAAGGTTGATACAAGAGCCAATAAGATCCAGATAAGACAGGCGGTTCAGGAACTTTATAAGGTTGCCGTTCATGACGTGAATATTATCAACATGAAAGGTAAGAAGAAGAGAGTTAGGCAGCGTGAAGGTATGACGTCCGCATGGAAGAAAGCAATTGTCACTTTAAAGGCAGATAACAGGATAGAGGTAACTTAAAATGGGTATAAGAAAATTTAAAGCAATGACGCCCGGAACCAGATGGGGAAATGTCGCAACTTTTGAGGAGATAACCAAGAAGAAGCCCGAAAAATCGTTGACGGTTTCTTTGAAGAAGTCAGGTGGCAGGAACAACCGCGGCCGTAGAACCGTTGTAGGAAGAGGCGGCGGACACAAAAGACGTTACAGGTTGATCGATTTCCGCTACTCCAAGAAAGGAATTCCGGGGGTTATAGAGTCTGTTGAGTATGATCCGAACCGTTCCGCCAGAATAGCACTGGTCCAGTATGAAGACGGGGATAAGAAGTATGTTGTTTCGCCGTTTGGAGTGACTGTTGGAACTAAAATACAGTGTGGTCCCGGATCAAAGATCGAAGTCGGCAATTCTATGCCGCTTAGAGATATACCGTTGGGTTCGGAGGTTTATTGTGTTGAGCTCTCGCAGGGATGCGGCGCTAAGATAGCGCGTTCGGCTGGAAACAGCGCGATGCTTGATGCAAAAGATGGTGATAACATCCATTTGAGAATGCCTAGCGGTGAGGTAAGGCTTGTTTCCGCAGAGTGCTATGCATCAATAGGAAAAGTTGGGAATACCGACCATGAAAATATATCTTTAGGTAAGGCGGGCAGATCCAGGCATCTTGGAAGAAGACCTAAAACTAGAGGTGTTGCTAAGAACCCTGTAGACCATCCGATGGGTGGAGGAGAAGGAAAGTCCAGTGGTGGACGTCATCCGACCACTCCATGGGGGAAGATAACAAAGGGTTTGAAGACGAGGAAAAAGAAAAAGTCTTCTGACAACAAAATTTTAAAACGGAGGAAATAAGGTATGTCACGATCGATAAAAAAAGGTCCATTTGTAGATGAATGCCTGAAGAAAAAGATTGATAAACTAATCGAAACCGGGAGCAAGAAACCTATTAAGACCTGGTCAAGAAGGTCGGATATATTGCCTGAATTCGTAGGAATTACGATCTCCGTGCACAATGGAAAAACTTTCCATTCGATCTTTGTTACTGAGAACATGGTAGGGCACAAGCTTGGTGAGTTTGCGCCTACAAGGACGTTTAGGTCGCATGGCGCGGCAACAAAGATGTCGAATGAAAAAACTTAAAGAGAATCAGTATTGATTTAAAGAACTAAGGGAGAGAAAAATGCTGGCTAAAGCAGAAGCAAAACATATAAGATTATCGGCAAAGAAAGCAAGGCTTGTAATTCACCTTGTGAAGGGGAAAACAGTTGAAGAAGCAGGAAGCCTGCTTGATCATCTTAATAAGGGTGCGACTGAACCCCTGAGGAAACTGTTGGATTCCGCATTTGCGAACGCTAATTTTAATAAACAGGACAAACTGCTTGCAAAAGAGATGTATGTTTCAAAAATGACAGCCGATGATGGGCCGATGTTTCGCAGATACAGAGCGGCTACAATGGGAAGAGCATCTGTGATCAGGCACAGGACAAGTCACATATATATTGAGCTCGACAAAGTTGTCGAGACTCCAAAGAAAGAAAATACAGGGAGCTAAAAATGGGCCAAAAGGTACATCCAATAAGTTTTAGACTAGGAACGGTAAAAGACTGGAACAGCAGATGGTATGCGACTAAGAATGAATTCGCGGATATGCTTCTCCAGGACGCCAAGATAAGAAAACTTATCATGAAAACAGTAACTGCGGCATCCATATCACATGTGGATATTGAAAGGGCGAGCAACCGGGTAAGAGTAATGATATTCTCCGGTAGACCGGGCATGATAATCGGCCGTAAGGGTGCTCAGATCGACCAGCTTAAGGAAGCTGTGCAGACTGTAATTGGCGACGATAAAAAACTGTTCATTGACATTAAGGAGATCAAAAATCCTACACTTGACGCGCAGATCGTTGCTGACAACATATCTTTCCAGCTTCTAAAGAGGGTGGCATTCAGGAGAGCTATGAAAAAGACGATCCAGACAATTAAGGATGCCGGTGGAGAAGGAATAAAAATAAGGTGTGCCGGACGCCTTGGAGGAGCTGAAATCGCAAGGGCAGAAAGTTATAAGTGGGGCAAGATCCCCCTGCAGACTATCCGCGCTGACATTGATTACGGTTTCTCAGAGGCCCAGACGCCATATGGTATCATTGGTGTCAAGGTCTGGATATACAAAGGTGAGAAATTTGGGAAAGAGGGGCCCGCGAAAATTAAAGTAACTAAGGAAAAAGAGGAGTAAGTTAGCCATGGCATTGATGCCCAAAAGAGTAAAATACAGAAAGCAGCAGAGAGGAAAACGTAAGGGAAAGAGTTTTGCCTCCAGCACGCTTAATTTTGGAGAATTTGGATTAAAGGCACTTGAAACACAGTGGATAACTGATAAGCAGATCGAAGCTGCCAGGGTCGCGATCATGCGTGAAACCGGAAGGGCTGGTAAACTGTGGATCAGGATATTCCCGGATAAACCTGTAACAAAAAAGCCCGCTGAAACGCGTATGGGTAAGGGTAAGGGTTCACCGGCAGGATGGGTGTCTGTTGTTAAGAAGGGAAGAGTAATGTTTGAAATTGAAGGTGTTCCCGGTGATATGGCAAAAGCCGCCTTCAGGCTTAGTGCATTCAAGTTGCCTATGAAAACAAAATTTATTTCGCGAGGAGGGGTAGCGTGAAGCCTAACGACATAAGAAATATGACCGCTGTTGAGATAGAGCAGAAAATAGCATCTTTGAAGGAAGAACAGTTCAAGTTAAGAAGTGAAATGGTTTCCGGAAGAGTTGAAAGGCCGCACAGATTTAGCGCGGTCAAAAATGATATTGCTAGATGTTATACCATTTTAAAGGAGAAGACTAGTGAAGGGTAGTAAACCAAACAAGAAGACTGTAACAGGTGTTGTTGTCAGCGACAAGATGGACAAGACCGTTACTATTGAGTTGGAAATAAGAAAGAGACATCCTATATACAAGAAGTTCGTTAAGTCGCATAAGAAACTTAAGGCGCATGACGAGAAGAATGAGGTGGCAAAAGGGGATGTTGTAAAGGTTATGGAGTGCCGTCCTATTTCTAAGGACAAAACATGGCGCGTTGTTGAGATTATAGAAAAAGCATAAAAGGGGTTAACTAGCTATGATCATAATGAGAACTATTTTAGATGTTGCGGATAATACAGGGGCCAAAAAAGCTTCCATGATCGGTGTTATTGGAAGATCTGGCAAAAGGACTGCGACGATAGGCGACATCATAACTTGTAATATCAAAGAGTCTACACCTACAGCCGAAGTAAAAAAAGGCGAAGTTGTAAAAGGTGTTATTGTTAGAACGGCGTACCCTATATTAAGAAAAGACGGTACTGTTCTTAAATTCGACCACAATGCGCTAGTCATTATTGACAAGGACGGTAACCCCAGGGGAACTCGTGTTTTTGGTCCGATAGCTCGTGAGCTGCGTAAGAAGAACTTTATGAAGATAGTTTCTTTGGCTCCCGAAGTTATATAAGGAGGAATTGATGCTTAAAATCAAGAAAAACGATACAGTTAAGGTCCTGGCAGGAAAGGATAAGGGAAAAACCGGCAAAGTGCTGAAGGTTTATCCTGCCGCGGACAGAGCAATAGTGCAGGGTGTAAACTTTGTAAAAAAACATACAAAGCGTAGTCAGAAGGACCAGCAGGGGGGGATTATCACCAGGGAGTCTTCGATCGATCTCTCAAACCTTTCTGTTGTGTGTAAGGGATGTAATAGGCCAACAAGGGTTGGATATGACGTCTTGAAAGATGGTAGTAAAGTAAGATTTTGTAAACAGTGCAACGAAGTGCTTTAAATTAAAAGAGGAAAGAAATGGCAAGATTGAAAGATGAATATAAGAGTAAGATAGTCCCGGAACTTATGAAAGAGTTTGGATACAAGAACACGATGCAGGTTCCGCGTCTTCAGAAAATAGTGATAAATGTTGGTATGGGTGCTATGGCACATCAGAAAGATCTTATAGAACCAGTAAGGGATGAGTTGGCTGCGATCACAGGGCAGCTCCCGGTTCTTTGTAGATCCAGGATGTCTATATCAAACTTTAAAATACGTGACGGAGTGCCTGTTGGGTATAAGGTCACGCTTAGAAGAGAGCGAATGTATGAATTCCTGGATAGGCTCGTTAATTTTGTTATTCCGAGGATCAGGGACTTTAGGGGTGTTTCGGTCAGGGCCTTTGATAAGAACGGTAATTTCACATTGGGGGTCAAAGAGCAGACTATCTTCCCGGAGCTTGAACTTGATAAAGTGCCGATCACACATGGAATGGATATCTGTTTTGTAGCGTCGTCAAAGACAAAAGAAGAAACAAAGAGTCTTCTTGCAAGCTTTGGGATGCCTTTTGCAAAGAAATAGAGCGGCAAAATAAGAAAAAGGAAAATTTATGGCAAGAAAAGCATTAATAGAAAAATCTAAAAGAGAACCTAAGTTCAGCAGCAGGGTTATCACAAGATGTCAGATTTGCGGCAGGAAAAAGGGATATATGAAAAGATTCAAGCTTTGCAGGATCTGTTTCAGAGAAATGGCTTCTCGTGGTGAGATACCCGGTATTCGAAAAGCAAGTTGGTAATAAATAAGGAGAAAATAGATGAGTGTTACAGATTTAGTCGCTGATCAGATCACAGTTATAAGGAACGCTATAAGAGTTGAGAAGAAAGATGTCATGGTAAAGCGATCCGGCCTCATAGAAAGTATAGTTGATATTGCCAAGAAAGAGGGTTTTATCGAGAACTATAGGGTTGTTGAAGATAATATGCAGGGGCGCATAAAGGTTTACCTTAAATACCAGGATGACGGCAAGCCTGTCATGGAGAACCTGAAAAAGATCTCAAAGCCTGGGCGTAGGATATACAAAGGCGCGGATGAAATAAAAAGTGTTTTGGGCGGGGTTGGTATAGCCATATATTCCACGAACAAAGGTGTTCTGACTGATAAAGAAGCTCGTGAGGCAGGGGTCGGCGGAGAGCTGATCTGTGAAATTTGGTAAGTTAATAAGGAGTAGATAAATGTCAAGAGTAGGAAAACGTCCGATAGAGATACCATCAGGAGTTAAAGTCGAGGTAGCTGGCAGGACAGTAAAAATAGAAGCGAAGGGCAAGACAGGTGAACATACGATACCTGAAGGGTTTACAGTTGAGGTGAAGGACAATACAATTCTTGTGCTGAGGCCTTCAGATTCAAGCCAGCATATGGCGCTGCACGGGACAACAAGAAGCCTCTTGCAGAACATAGTTCTTGGACTTACAACCGGATTTGAGAAGAAACTCAAAATACAGGGTGTTGGATATAAAGCCCAGATGAAGGGCAAAAGCCTTGTACTTGATATAGGGTTTTCTCATAGCATTAATTTCAACCCGCCGGAAGATATAACTATAGAGACATCCGGGCCGACCGATATTGCCGTTAAGGGCGCGGATAAGCAGAAAGTTGGAGAAGTAGCCGCTGAAATAAGAGATTTTTATCCGCCTGAACCTTACAAAGGTAAGGGGATAAGGTACGAAGGCGAATTTGTAAGACAGAAACAGGGTAAGAGCGTTGCTTAATATCAGAAAAAGGGATAACAATGAATAAAGTAAAAGCACTACAAAGAAGAAAAAAATCAATAAGAAAAAAGGTTTCGGGATCTACGGAAAGGCCCAGAATGTGCCTGCACAAAACGAATAAGTATATAAATGTGCAGATCATTAACGATCTTGAAGGTAAAACAATATGCTCGTTGTCTACGAGTTCGGCGGCCCTTAAAGACAAGTTGGGCACATCAAAGAAGGATGTTGCTGCAGCAACCGCATTAGGCGAAGAGCTTGCCAAAGTTGCGGTTTCTAGGAAGGTCACTAAAATAGTTTTTGACAGATCAGGGTATCGCTATCATGGTGTAGTTAAGGCACTTGCTGATTCTGCTAGAAAAAATGGATTAGATTTCTAAATAGGAGGACAGATGTCTGCGGAAGAAAAGAATGAAATGAAAGCTCCTGAGCAGGAGAACACCGAAAAGACGGCCGAGAAAACAGCCGCAGCTCAGGATGTAAAACCGGCAGAAGCTCAGGTTGCAAAACCGGCTGAAGCGCAGAATGCAAAACCAGCGGGGCCCCAGAATGCAAAACCGGCTGAAGCTCAGGATGCAAAACCAGCGGAGGCTTCTGGATTTAAAAAGAAGCCGTTCAAGAGAGACAGGAAGTTTTTCGGGAAGGGAGATAAGACCGGCGACGAATTTGTGGAAACAGTCGTAAGGATCAACAGGGTTGCGAAGGTTGTAAAGGGTGGTAAAAACTTCTCTTTTAGCGCTCTTGTAGTTTCTGGAGATGCAAAAGGCCAGGTTGGTATAGGTTTCGGAAAATCCAAGGAAATTGCCGAGGCAATCAGAAAGGGGTCTGTAGAGGCCAGAAAAAGCTTTTCCAAAGTAAATCTCCTCGGAGATACTATCCCGCACGAAGTTATTGGAAAATTCAAGGCTACTCGAGTTATCCTAAAACCGGCTGGAGCGGGTACCGGTGTTATTGCCGGAGGTCCTGTCAGGGCTCTTTGTGACGCTGTCGGGATAAAAAATATACTTACGAAAAGCCTTGGATCAAGGAATTCTATGAATGTCATCAAGGCCACGGTCGATGGTTTTGACAAGTTACGACTTAAAAGAAGAGGATAAATGATGGGACTGAAAATTGGGAATATAAGGAAGCCGAAAGGCAACAAGAACGACGGTAAACGTCTAGGACGCGGAATAGGCTCAGGGAAAGGAAAGACCAGTGGAAAAGGTCATAAGGGTGCCAAGGCAAGGTCAGGCGGCGGCACTTATAACCCAGGGTTCGAGGGTGGACAGATGCCGCTTATTAGACGTCTTCCGAAGAGAGGGTTTACGAACAAGTGGAGAACTGAGTGGAGTGTTATTAATATCAGTGTTCTCCAGAATCTTGACAAAGTAGCTGATGGCGCGGTAGTTGATAAGGATTTTCTTGTGACAAACAAGATCCTGAAGAAGAAGAGACTTCCTTACAAGATCTTGGGTAAGGGGAAAATAAGCAAATCACTAACCGTTAAAGCTAACTCGTTTTCTGAGGCCGCCAAGAAGGCGATCGAGGGTGCCGGGGGTAAGGTAGAAGTTGTTTCTTTTATTGATGCTAAGAAAGAATAAAGGAGCTCTAAGTGTTTGATGCAATTGTAAATATGTTCAAGATCCCGGACCTGAAAAAGAAGATACTCTTCACTTTGGGTCTTGTAGCCGTATACCGTATAGGCGCATTTGTTCCGACGCCTGGTATTGACGGAGCCAAGCTCGCTATGTTCTTTGCTAATATGGCTAAGACACAGGGCGGCACCCTCTTTGGAATAATGAATATGTTCAGCGGTGGTGCGATGCAGCGCCTTACTATTTTTGCGCTTGGTATCATGCCATATATATCTGCATCCATTATCCTTCAGCTTTTGACAACTGTTGTTCCGGCGCTTGAGAGACTTGCCAGACAGGGAGATGAAGGTAGAAAGAAAATAACGCAGTATACTCGTTACGGCACGGTCTTTTTGTCTATCGTGCAGTCTTATTTTATCGCGCTTTGGTTGGAAAGCCCCGCGAGATTCCAGGGACTTCAGATAGTTCAGTACCCGGGGTGGGGATTTAGAATTTTGACAGTAATTACTTTGACTACCGGCACGGCGTTCATCATGTGGTTAGGGGAGCAGATACAGGAAAAGGGAATAGGAAACGGTATATCACTCATAATTACAGCGGGTATTATATCAAGACTTCCTACCGCCATTTTTCAGTTGGCTTCGTTGGTAGCTCCGGGTTCCAGCGGGGAGTCCCAGATCGACCCGTTCAAGGTGGTGCTGCTTATGGCGATGTTTGTCGGAGTAATTGTGGCTGTTGTTATGATCACCCAGGGGCAGAGAAAAATCCCTATACAATACGCTAAAAGAGTTGTCGGAAGAAGGGTCTATGGCGGGCAGAGTACCTATATTCCTTTAAGGGTAAACCAGAGTGGTGTTATTCCTATCATTTTTGCTCAGTCGATCATTCTTTTCCCGGCGACTATAGCAGGTCTTGTTCAAAACCAGCATGTGCAGGGTTTGGCAAGTGCGCTTATGATGGGAAGGCCGTTGTATTATGTCGTTTATTCGCTTCTCATTTTGTTCTTTGCATATTTTTATGCGGCAATTACTTTTAATCCGGTAGACATGGCGAACAATATGAAAAGGTTCGGAGGGTTTGTGCCGGGGATCAGACCAGGGAAGCAGACGGCTGAGTATTTGGATTTTATTATGACCAGGATCACGTTGCCGGGCGCGATGTTTCTTACGATAATTGCCGTTATGCCAAGTATTGTAAGTGGGCAGCTTGGAATTCCATTCCTTATCGCCAGCTTTTTTGGCGGTACAGGGCTACTGATCGTTGTTGGTGTTATGCTGGATACCATGCGGCAGATAGAGTCTCATATGTTGATGAGGCACTATGAAGGGTTTATGAAAAAGGGTAGAGTAAAGGGACGTTTAGGATAATGGCTAAATTGAATAAAGCTGTAAACATTGTTCTATTGGGAGCTCCCGGAGCCGGAAAAGGCACTCAGGCCGGTATTTTGATAAAGGAATATAATCTTCTGCATGTATCAACGGGCGATATGCTCAGGGCCGCCATAAAGGAAGGTTCAGAGACCGGCCTCAAGGCGGAGGGATACATGAACAGGGGTGAACTTGTTCCGGATGAGGTAGTAACTCAGCTTGTTGTTGACAGGATGGGAAAGGATGATGCCTCAGCAGGTGTTATCTTAGACGGCTTTCCTAGAACAAAGCCACAGGCGGAGGCTCTTGATGTTGCATTAGGGGCGGCTTCTAAGAAGCTGGATGACGTTATTTATATGAAGGTCACGGAAGATGTTGTTATGCAGCGTTTGACGGGCCGAAGACTGTGTTCACAATGCGGCAAGATATATCACATAGCAAATATGCCTTCTCAAAAAGAAGGCGTCTGCGATGCTTGTGGTGCCGAACTTTATCAGCGTGATGATGATAAGGCCGAGACGGTTAAGAACCGCTTGGATGTATACGATCAGAGCACGAAAGACCTGATTGGTTATTACGGGGAAAAAGAATTGATTCGGGAGGTTGATGGTGACCTTCCCGCGGAAAAGCTCTTTGAAGAAATAGACGCGCTCTTTAGGAGTGAAGGTCTCATAGATGACAATTCTCAGGACTGAGGCAGAAAAAGACGCGATTCGGGAACCCGGATTGATATTAAGAGATGTTTTTGCTCTTCTGTCGAGTAGGATAGTTCCAGGGGTGTCTACACTTGAGATCGATCAGCTGGTTGAGAATTTTATAAGGTCTAGAGGGGCTGAACCGGCTTTTAAGGGATATAAGGGGTATCCGGCAACCATATGTGCTTCAGTTAATGAGGTAGTTGTTCATGGGATCCCTTCGGAGAAGATCGTACTTGCCGAGGGAGATATTATAGGGATAGATGTCGGAGCAAAAAAGAATGATTTTTTCTCGGATGGAGCTCGAACATATCCAGTCGGCAAGATAAGCAGTACTGCCGGTAAACTGCTCGAGGCTACACGAAGGTGTCTTGATGAGGGATTGAAACAGGCCGTAGCGGGTAACAGGATTTCAGATATTTCGAATGCAGTACAGCTTGCCGCTGAGGACGCCGGGTTTAAAGAAGTTCGTTCCTTTGTCGGACATGGCATAGGAAAGGCGCTTCATGAGCCTCCGGAAGTTCCAAATTGGGGGCCAAAAGGAAAAGGTCCCGAGCTAAAAGAAGGTCTGGTGTTGGCGGTTGAGCCAATGATCAATGTGGGGTCCAGAGATGTGCGTGTTTTGGATGATGGCTGGACTGCCGTAACGGTTGATGGTATGTTGTCGGCCCATTTTGAGGAAACAATTATAATAGGCAAAGAAAAGGCGGAGATTATAACATGAGTCCAAAAGAAGAAGCAATAGTTGCAGAAGGTGAAATACTTGAAACATTGCCAAACGCAATGTTCAGGGTGAAGCTTGAGAACGGACATGTTATTATGGCGCATGTGTCCGGTAAAATGAGGATGTATTTTATAAGGATAGTTCCAGGAGACAAGGTGACCGTGGAACTATCCCCATATGACCTTGAAAAAGGAAGAATAATAAAGAGAGAGAAATAATTATGAAAGTAAGATCAAGTGTAAGAAAAATGTGCCCTAACTGTAAGATCGTACGCAGGAAAGGTGTCGTAAGAGTTATTTGTACTGATCCCAAGCACAAACAGAGACAGGGATAAAACGAGATAGTAGTTAGCAGGACTGACTACAATAATAAATACAATAGGAGAGAGTAATATGCCAAGAATTATAGGTGTCGATATTCCAAATGAAAAACGTCTAGAAATAGCCTTAACGTATATTTACGGTATAGGAAAGACCAGGGCAAACATTATTTTGGCCGAAACGAAGATATCCCCGGACAAAAGAGCAAAAGAGCTTGATGACCAGGAGATAACCGCAATAGCGCAGTTCATACAGGATAATTACCAGGTTGAGGGAGATCTTCGCCGTCTGTATACGGCTAATATCAAGCGTCTCATGAGCATAAATACTTATACCGGTATGCGTCACAAGAGAGGCCTTCCTGTTCGCGGTCAGAGGACTAAGACTAATGCCAGAACACGTAAGGGCGGGAAAAGGACAGTAGGTTCGTTTAAGGACAAGGCTACAAGAGCTGCCATAAAAACAAAATAGTTTATTTTAAAAACTTAAGTGAGGTAAAAGTGCAGAAGAACGCTAAGAAAAGAACACGGAAAAAGGTGCTGAAAAAAGTAAGTAGCGGTAAGATCTTTGTTTCTGCTACGTTCAACAATACTATCATAACGGTGACAGATCCGCAGGGAGAAGTTCTTTGCTGGAGTGCCGCCGGTACTGTTGGGTTTAAAGGTTCCAGAAAGTCTACACCATTTGCCGCAAGTATTGCAGCTAAAGACGCTGTCAAGAAAGCCAAAGCTCACGGGATCAAAGAGGTTGAAGTTAGAGTTAAGGGTCCGGGGCCAGGTAAAGAAAGTGTGGTGAGGAGCATTAAGTCCGAGGGGCTGAATGTTATCGGCATAAAGGATATGACCCCTACGCCACATAATGGTTGCCGGCCTAAGAAAAGAAGAAGAATATAATAATAGTGTCAAAGTGTCAGGGCATAATAGTTTTGCTGTCCGATGACAAAGAAAAATAAAAGGAGAAAAGATATAATGGCTAGATTAATTGGTCCATCATGCAGGCTTTGCCGTAGAGAAGGTGAAAAACTGTTTTTGAAGGGAACAAAATGTGCAACAGACAAATGTGCTTTTGTTAAGAGGGAGTACGCTCCTGGACAGCATGGGCAGGGACGTAGGAGAAAACCTTCAAACTATTCGCTTCAGCTAAGGGAAAAACAGAAGGCAAAGAGGATCTATGGTATGCTTGAAAAACAGTTTAAGAACTATTTTAAGGATGCGGAGAGATCGAAGCAGCCGACAGGTGAAGTTCTTCTGCAGCTTTTGGAAAGAAGGCTTGATAACCTTGTTTTCAGGTCATGTTTCGTGGAGTCACGAGCGAAAGCCAGACAGGTTGTAAAGCACAATTTTATAAAGGTTAACGGTAGGAAGGTGAATATACCCTCTTATCTCATAAACCCGGGTGATGAGATCGAGGTAAAAGGCAAAGAAGCGCAGCTCAAAGCCTTTGTTGAAACGACCAAGATACTCGAAGATAGGGGGATACCGGAGTGGATCGAGGTAGACCCGAACAAGCTTTCAATTAAAGTGGTGAGACTGCCATTGAAGAGCGATACTGGCTTAGCTATAGAAGAGAACCTGATAGTTGAGCTTTATTCTAAATAATCTTTGCTTGAACATCTATGTACGTACAATTTAAAGGAGGGTGTTAATAATGGGGATGAAACTTAAGAATTTTGAACTTCCAAAAAAGATAAATTTTGATGAGGCGACATATACATCAAAGTACGGGAAAATATCTGCCGAGCCGTTTGAAAAGGGATATGGAGTTACTGTCGGCAATTCTTTGAGGAGGGTTTTGCTTTCATCTATAGAAGGCACCGCGGTAACGCGCATAAAAATCGAGGGTGTTTTGCACGAATTTTCAACGATACCGGGTGTATATGAAGATGTTCCTCAGCTTGTCATGAATATTAAAAGCCTCGTTCTCGCGTCGCACTTCAAGAGCCCTAAGCCGATGTTTATCAGTGTCAATAAGAAGGGTGCGGTTACGGCAAAAGACATTCAGACCGATGAGACTGTTCAAATAATCGATCCGGATCATCATATAGCTACGCTTACGGAGGATGCCAAACTTGAAATAGAATTTACTGTTGAGCGCGGTAGGGGATATGTCCCGTCGACCGCAAACAAGAGTGACGATGACGCTATCGGAGTTATCGCCATAGATTCGTTGTTTTCGCCGGTAAAAAGAGTAAACCTTGATGTCGAAAACACCAGAGTCGGACATATCACCGACTATGATAAACTGGTACTTGAGATTTTTACCGATGGAAGTATGGAACCAAAGGACACTCTTTTATACGCTTCAAATATCCTGCAGAGGCATGTTGATGTGTTTGCTTCGCTTGGGCAGCTTCCGGAAGACGTTGAAGAGGAAGAAGAAGAGACGAAAGAGAAGAAAGATCTTAATAAAAAGCTCGACAAGCCAATATCCGAGCTTGAATTGTCTGTAAGAAGCTCTAACTGCCTGGCAGAAGCCAATATTCGCACTATTGGTGATCTTGTAGGGAGAAAAGAGACAGAAATGCTAAAGTATAAGAATTTCGGTAAGAAATCACTTAATGAGATCAATGATGTGCTTACTACTATGGGACTTCATCTTGGTATGGAAATAAGTGAGGAAGAGGAGGATTAATGAGGCACCGTAAAATAAAAGGAAGATTGAATAGGAGAAGCAGCTGGAGAAAAGCTACGTTAAAGCTCATGGCTAGCGACTTGATACAGTACCAGCGAATAGAGACAACTATGGCGAAGGCTAAGGCTTTAAAAAGCTTTGCGGAACCTTTGATAACAATAGCAAAAAATAGTCCTGATTCAGTTGCGGCACGCCGACAGGTGTTCAGCAAGCTGTGCGATAGAAGTGCTGTAACATTATTGTTTAATGAGGTTGCTCCTCTTTATAAGGAGATCCCGGGCGGATATACGAGAATAATGCCGCTTGGCAACAGAAGAGGGGATGGCGCGCAGCTTGTTATAATCGAGCTTACAAAGCGTACCATTTCCGATGAAGACTTGCTTGGTAAGCCGGAATTAAAACCTCAGAAGAAGCCTTTGAAAAAAGGAAAGAAGTCCGAGGCGGAAAAAGAAACCTCTGAAAAGTCACATGCAGCTCCAGAGCGCGATGCCGACGAAAAGGAAGAACGCGGGGTAGAGGATGTGAAGAAGGAGCAGGCAAAGAGAGAGCAAAAGAAGGTTGCAAGTAAAGGTATATTTAAGCGATTTCGCAGAAAATCGATATAACATTGTTGTACAGGGGGTAAAGCCTCGGCCACAACTTAGAGAACCCAAAACCACGATATAGTGCAGGTTTTGGGTTTTTTATATTTCATAGATGTTGTATAATATACTTTCGGAACAGGAGGTTATATGTCGTCAGAGTTAACACCGATGATGCGCCAGTATCTAGAGATAAAAGAACAGCATAAGGATTCCATACTATTTTTCCGTCTTGGAGACTTTTATGAGATGTTTTTTGATGATGCAAAAGAAGCTACTCGCATTTTACACATAACACTTACCGCCAGAGGAAATAAAGTACCGATGTGCGGGATCCCGTACCATGCTGCAAATAACTATATAGCTAGACTGATAAAAAGCGGGAAAAAGGTCGCTATCTGTGAACAGGTGGAGGAACCCTGCGCAGAGAAAAAGATCGTAAAAAGAGAAGTCGTAAAGATAATTACTCCGGGGACTTACATGGCCGAAGAACTTCTGGATGAATCGGTAAACAATTACATACTTTCTCTTGAACATAATAAAGGAAGGTACGGGGTAGCATATGCCGACCTATCTACCGGGGAGTTCCGTCTCACGGAAGTCGCCACCCAGGACGAGCTTTTATCAGAACTCTATAAGATATCTCCGACCGAAAGTCTTGTCTCTGAGACTTTTTCCCAGGGAGATGCCTTTAAACAGGTTAGCGACATAAATCTGGGTACTGTTACTGTGAATGAAGACTGGACCTTTGATTATGAGCTTTCCCTTAAAGAAATCACCCGTCATTTTAATGTGAAAAATCTTGAGGGGTTCGGCTGTGAGGGACTGTCACTTGCTGTAGGGGCTGCCGGCGCTCTATTAAAATATCTAAAAGACACCCAGAAATCAGAACTTAATAATATTGATGGCCTGTCGGCGTATCAGACAAGCCATTATATGGTGATGGACAGGAATTCCCATAGAAATCTCGAATTAATGCAGAACATGGAAGACCTTTCGACCAGCGGGACTCTTTTCGGGGTGTTGGACCATACGAAAACTCCTATGGGGAAACGCCGTATAAAACGATGGATACTTAATCCTCTTCTTGATGATTCTGCAATAAATTCCAGGCTCGATGCCGTGGAGTATTTCTTTGAGAATACTGCTCCAAGGACCGATGTGCGTGAGGCGCTTGGGGAAATGTACGATGTGGAGAGACTTTCAAACAAAATAAGCCTTGGAAGCGCAAACGCCAGGGATATGGCGTCTCTTTCTGTAAGTCTGCAAAATGTTTCCACCATAAAGGATGCTTTGGGTGGGGCTTTGCCGGATCTTGCGAGGGATACGCTTTCCGATCTTGATGATTTTGATGACGTTGTCAAGTGGATAGGAGATGCCATTGTTGATTCCCCGCCAACTACGGTAAAAGAGGGTGGTATGATCCGAGAGGGATATGACAAGAGCGTTGACGAGCTCAAATTCCTTGTAACTCATGGGAAAGACTGGGTTGCCAATTTGCAAAAGCAGGAGATCGAGAAAACAGGCGTTTCGTCTCTGAAGGTCGGTTACAATAAAGTATTTGGTTATTATATAGAGCTCACTAAGGCCAATTTGGATGCGGTCCCGGACAATTACATTCGCAAACAGACACTTGTTAATGCCGAGAGGTTCATTACGCAAGAACTCAAAGAACAGGAATCGAAAATAATAGGGGCGGAAGAACGCCTTAAGAAGCTTGAGTATGAAGTGTTCCTAGCTCTCCGGGACAAGATCGCGGGAGAGATAGAAAGACTTAAAAATGCTGCAAATAGTTTGGCAGATCTGGATGCCCTTTCAAATCTGGCGGAGGCGGCTTCGTTAAACAGGTACACACGTCCTGTTGTCAATCAGGACTCGGAGATGAAGATAGTTGATGGACGTCATCCGGTTCTGGAAAAGATCCTTAAAGATAAAGAATTCGTACCAAATGACATAAGTATGGATCCCGAGGACAACAGGCTGTACATTATAACGGGGTCTAATATGGCCGGAAAATCGACTCTTATCCGGCAGGTAGCCCTGATAACGATCATGGCCCAGATGGGCAGCTTTGTTCCTGCTAAGGAGGCTGAGATAGGCGTAGTAGACCGCATATTTACGCGTGTAGGAGCTTCTGACAGGCTTTATAAGGGGATGAGTACGTTTATGGTCGAGATGCTGGAGACGGCTAATATTCTTAATAATGCCACAAACAGAAGCCTCATAATTCTTGATGAAATTGGTCGCGGAACCAGCACTTTTGATGGAGTTTCTATCGCATGGGCGGTTGTTGAATATATTCATCACCAGCTTAAGGGTGCAAAAGCACTATTCGCTACGCATTATCATGAATTGACCGAGCTTTGTGATATGATGCCCGGGGTGAAGAACTATCATCTTGCTATACAGGAATGGGGCGAAGACATAGTGTTTCTGTATAAATTCGTTGAGGGGAGTTGTGACGAAAGCTTTGGTATACATGTGGCGCGCCTTGCGGGGATGCCTCAGACAGTTGTAAAAAGGGCCCGGGAGATATTGGACAACCTTCAAAAGGATTCATTTGCGGGAAATATACGTCATAGGTTCATGCCGCAGGACTCTGAAAATCAAGAAAAGCAGCTGGACCTGTTTGAAACGCAGTATGTTGAGCATCCTGTTATTGAAAAAATACGCGCTATCGACGCAAATAATATGACGCCGCTTCAGGCTTTGAGTAAATTGTCTGAAATAAGGAAAGAAGTAGACCGGTAGTGTCGTCCCGGAATTCGCGAAGCGAATATCCGGGATCTAATAATAAGAAGTATTTTTATGAGATCCCCGCTTGCGCGGGGATGACAAATTTGTTAAGAAGGAAAGCTATGCAGAAGATACAGATATTAAAAAATGATGTTATTGACCAGATCGCGGCCGGTGAGGTCGTTGAGAGGCCGGCATCCGTGGTCAAAGAACTGATTGAGAACTCGATCGACGCCGGAGCCGACAATATCGAGGTGGAGATAGAGGCATCCGGAAGCTCTCTCATCAGGATAGCCGATAACGGCTATGGAATGACGGAAGAGGATACTAAGCTGGCCTGCCAGCGTCATGCTACCAGCAAGATCACAGATATTCATGACCTGGAAAAACTAAGCACACTCGGATTCAGGGGGGAAGCGCTCGCCAGTATTTCCGCCGTTTCACAGATGGATATAATTACCAGGGCCGATGGTGTGGAGTCCGGGCTTTATATGTATATTGAAGGTGGTCAGTACCAGAAAACAAGGCCGATAGGACGGGATAGGGGTACCACCATAGAGATTAGAAATCTTTTTTATAATGTGCCCGCCAGGAAGAAATTTCTTAAAAGAGAATCAACCGAACTTGCGGAGATAGTCAATGTTTTCGGTCGGTTCATATTGTCATATCCCGATATCACAATGAAGCTGGTCCAGGGGTCAAGATGCTTTCTTCATGCTACAAAAGAAATGGGAATGATCGACAGGATAAAGATAGTTCTTGGAAACGAGGTGTCTGACAGTATGGTGGATATTGCGGCAGATGGCGGAAGCTTTAACCTTGCCGGGTATATAAGTAAACCTGCGGCTACCAGCAAGAGCCGGAGATCACAGGTGTTTTTTGTTAATGGCAGGTTTGTCAAGAGCAGGGTTTTGAACGATGCGCTTTATGAATCATATAGAAGCATGCTTGAAAGAGGACGATATCCTTCAGCTGTGCTTTTTTTTGATGTAGAGCCAAGCAAGATCGATGTGAACGTTCATCCAACAAAACTCGAGATCAAGTTTGAGGATGAAAAGGGTTTAAAGGAAACACTCGTATCAGCAATAAAGAACCGAATAGATAATATACGGCTCGAGGAAATAGAAAAGGAAGCTGCGGGACGCATAGCAGAGGAACCCTCGGAAACCCTTGCAGAGCCGCTATTCCAGCACGAAGATGCAACACAGGACCATTTTTCCTATGATTTTTCCGAATCTTCATCTGCCATGTGTGAGCGGGAGGGACAGGTAGGCGCATTCCCTGTAGATAATTTTTTAAAGAGTGCGGTAGACGATATTTTTCAGATCGGTGGATGTTATATCGTGGAACCTAAAAAAGATCAGCTGATCATTACCGATCAGCACGCCGCACATGAAAGAATAATGTACGAGTTTTTCAGTAAGGCTACAGAAGGCTCTCCGCTGGAGAAGCAAAAACTTTTATTTCCCGTTACCCTGGAGCTTGCGGCAGGGCAAGCGATACTCATGGAAAAAATTATAGATAAGATCGGTACGCTTGGCTTTGAAATAGAGCCATTTGGGGGCAAGACATATATTTTACAAGCTGTTCCCGGAGCTATTAAGGATTCTGATGTTAAGAGTGTCGTAATGGATATTCTTGATGACCTTTCGAGCGTTGACCTGAAGAGGGTAGACATATTAGATGAACTCATAAAACTTACTTCCTGCCGCGCAGCTATAAAGGCTGGCGATCCGCTCACTAGGGATGAAATGGTTTCCCTTTTGGACCAACTTACGAGATGTGAACTTCCATTTACTTGTCCTCATGGAAGGCCCGTAAAGCTTGAGATAACGGTTGATGAGCTTGAGAAACGGTTTCGGAGAAAATAGTGATAGCGACTATAAGGTGCACCTGCGCTCCTTATATGTCATCCCGGGCGAGGTAGACGAGACCCGGGATCTCATAGGGGAAGAATACTTTTACTGGATCCCCGCGTTCGCGGGGATGACAATTTTTATGCCCATGGTTCCGAATGAAAAAGGTGATATGACTAAAGATAAAGCAAATAAGATATACAAGATACTCGAGAAGGCTTACCCCGAGGCTACTTGTGCTCTTGTTCATAAAAATACCGCACAACTACTGGTTGCTACAATACTTTCCGCACAGTGTACGGATAAGCGCGTTAACATCGTCACAAAAGAACTGTTTAAAAAATACAAGAATGTAAAAGAGTTTGCATCTGCTGAACAGGCAGTTTTTGAACAGGAGATCCGTTCAACCGGGTTTTATAAGAACAAGGCCAAGAACATTATTGCTTCCGCCAGGCTGATAGAAAAAGACTTTAATGGCAAGGTCCCGAATGAGATGGAAGACCTTTTGGAACTCCCGGGTGTGGCTAGGAAAACAGCTAACATTGTTCTTTTTCACGCTTATGGAAAAAATGAAGGAGTTGCTGTTGACACTCATGTTAAGAGGCTTAGCGTGAGACTCGGGATGTCGAAGGAAAAAGATCCGGTAAAGATCGAACGAGAGCTTATGAAGCTTTTTGAAAGAAATATCTGGGGAGTTCTTACGGACGTCCTGATACAGCACGGCAGAAAAATATGCGATGCAAGGAAACCGTTGTGCGGAGAGTGCCCGGTCAGGGAATTGTGTCCATCTGCGGAGGTAAAATGAAAAGATTTGTAGCCTGTTTTTTGCTTATGGCCTTAATCTTTTTTTCTGTGTTTTCTGAAGCCTCAGAATTGTCTCACGGTAAGGAATATAAGGTCGTAAAAGTTATTGATGGTGACACAGTGCAGCTCGGGGACGGAGCCAGGGTTCGATATCTCCATGTTGATACTCCTGAAACTCGGAAAAAGATTGCCGGCAAATGGATCTATGCTCCTGAGCCTTTTTCCGAGGCTGCCTCAAAATTTAACAGGACGAAGGTTTTGGGGAAGAAAGTATCGCTTGATTTCGATAAGAAAAACAAAGACAAGTATGGCCGGGTATTGGCATTTGTATACAGAAATAAGCAAATGATTAACCTTGAGCTTGTCAGGAGAGGGCTTGCGACCGTTTTGATCCTGCCGCCAAACACAAAATATGATAGTGATTTTTTTGCTGCCGAGATAGAAGCGAAAAATAAGGGCAAAGGGGTCTGGGAAAACCTGGAAGAAATTAACCCGGTCGAAGCGGCTGAAAATATTGGCAAATATTGTACTGTTACAGGCAAAATTTCAAGTGTCAATTCTTTCAGAAATACATTAGAGCTCGAGATCCGGACCGGAAAGATGGGGAAGAGCTTCAGAGTTTTTATTTACAATAACAACCTTCCGTATTTTAAGGAAACAGGGATCACTCCGGATTTGTCTATGAAAGGTAAAACAATTGAAGTGACCGGTAAGGTCCAGCTTAAAAACGGACCTACAATAGTATTGTTTAACCCATTTATGGCGAAAATACTGTAATTTACCCATAAATCCACACTTTTTTACCCCTTGTAATATTCCTAATAGTATGTTATCTTAATTGCTACTTATAGATAATTATTAATATTATAGCGTAAGGCGGAAAATATGAGATTTTCAGAAAAAATATCACAAATTGCCCCATCAGCCACACTTGAGATAACTTCTAAGGCCAAAGCTATGCGTAAGGCCGGGGAGGATGTAATTATTTTAGCTGCGGGAGAACCGGACTTTGATACTCCGGACTGTGTTAAAGAGGCAGCAATAGAGGCTATCAAAAATGGTTTTACGAAATATACACCTGCAAGCGGTACGGTTACGCTTAAAGAGGCTATTTCTCGTAAACTCAAAAATGATAATGGGTTAGACTACGAACCAAGCCAGATAGTAGTTTCAAATGGCGCTAAGCACAGTCTTTACAATGTCATTCAGGTCATATGTAATCCCGGGGATGAAGTTGTTATAGTTCCTCCGTACTGGCTAAGTTATCCTGAGATGGTCAAGCTGGCCGGAGCGGTTCCTGTTTCTGCACAGACTTCCGCTTCCGAGAATTTCAAGCTTACTGCCAGCGCGCTTAAGGAGGCCATCACACCTAAAACACGTGCGCTCATTCTTAACAGTCCATCTAATCCGGCTGGGGTTGTGTATGTGAAGGAGGATCTTGAGGAGATAGCGGCTGTTTGTGTGGAGAAAGGCATACTGATCATAAGCGATGAAATATACGAGAAAATCCTCTATGACGGTAAAAAACATATTTCGATCGCTTCAGTTTCTCCTGAGGCAAAGAAACTTACGATCCTGGTTAACGGGGTGTCCAAGAGTCATTCAATGACAGGTTGGCGTATAGGTTATATAGCTGCCGAAAAAGATATAGTGAGCCTTGTGTCTACACTTCAGAGCCACGCGACGAGTAATCCATGTTCAATTAGCCAGGTGGCCGCGGAATTCGCTATAAATGCCGATCTTGAAGATTTCATGGAGAAGAATTGCAAGATGTTCCAGGAAAGGCGAGATATGCTTATAAACCTGCTTGAAGGTGAAGAGAAGATCAAGCCTATGAATCCTGAGGGTGCTTTCTACCTCTTTTGCGACATATCCGCCACAGGGTTGGATTCTCTTACTTTTGCAAAGAGGCTTCTTGCTGAAGAGAAAGTTGCGGTTATTCCGGGAGGGCCATTTGGAGCGGATGATTACATAAGGATCAGTTTTGCGACCGATCTTGATACAATAAAAAAAGGTACCGAAAGAATTAAGAGTTGGCTAAATAAATTATAAAAAAGTGAGGGATAATGCGACAGACAATTGCAGAAAAGATCTTGTCCGGACACGCCGACAAACGCGCCAGGGCGGGAGATATTGTCATAGCGGATGTTGATTATTGTTTTGGGCAGGACGGTACAAGCGGTCTTATCGTAGACAGCTTTAAGAAACTGAACAAAGAAAAGGTGTTTGATAGAAACCGGTTCAGCATGGTCATAGACCACTCCGCTCCAAGTCCTAATATCGGGATTTCTGCGATACATAAGAAGATGAGAGAATTCTCAAGAGAATTCGGGGTGAAGCTTTTTGATATTGGTGACGGAGTATGTCACCAGGTAATTCCTGAAACCGGATATATTACAAGTGGTGACCTTGTTCTCGGAGCTGATTCGCATACTTGTACGTATGGAGCAATAAACGCATTGTCGACCGGGGTAGGATCTACGGATCTGGCAATAACTTTAGCTAGCGGGAAGAGCTGGTTCCGGGTCCCGGAGACCATAAAAATAGTGGTTGACGGTGAACTTTCCAAAGGAGTTTATGCAAAAGATGTTATTTTGTACCTGGTAGGACAGGTAGGGGCTGATGGGGCTACCTACAAGTCCATTGAATTTTGCGGGGAGATCATTGATGCTCTCAGTGTCGAAGGCAGGTTTACCATAGCGAATATGGCGGTTGAGATGGGGGCGAAATGCGGCCTCATGAGATCGGACAAAAAGACCAGGGAATGGGTTAAGAAACATTCTACAAGAGAATCGAATCCTGTTGATCCCGATGAGGACGCTGTATATTCAAAAGTTCTGAAGTATGATCTGTCTGAACTTGAGCCGCAGGTAGCTTGCCCTCATACGGTAGATAATGTAAAACCTCTCGGGGATGTTGAAGGGATCGAGATAGATGAGGTTTACATCGGGACATGTACTAATGGACGCCTGGAAGACATGGAGATCGCGGCAAAGATCTTAAAGGGAAAGAGGGCGGCAAAGGGAGTAAAGCTTATAATTACTCCGGCTTCAAAAAAGATCTATATTGATTCTCTGAAGAAAGGATATATAAACATCTTTATGGATGCGGGGGCTGTTGTTAATAATCCGGGTTGCGGGCCATGTGTAGGTACCCATCAGGGAGTTCTTGCCGATGGGGAAAAAGCTTTTTCAACGGCAAATAGAAACTTTAAGGGTAGAATGGGAAATCCTAACGCAGAGATATTCCTTGGTAGTCCTGCTGTTGCGGCAGCGACTGCTATAGCCGGAGTGATATCCGATCCCAGAGAATATAAAAGAAGGCTTTAAAGGAGGGAATGGTGGAGAATTTTGCTCACAGGGTAAGAATACAAAACGATGTAAATACCGATTATATTATCTCGGGAAGATATAAGTTCAACATTCAGGACGAAAGTGAGCTGGCTACGCATATCTTTGAGGATCTGGAACCGGACTTCTACAAAAAGATCACACCGGGAGATTTTCTTGTGGCTGGAGAGAACTTTGGGTGCGGATCTTCACGGGAACAGGCTCCCGTTGCGCTTAAAGCAAGCGGGCTCAAAGCTGTAATAGCCAAGAGCTTTGCGCGTATATTTTACCGAAATGCTTTTAACGTGGGGTTATGCCTTCTCGAGTGTGAAACAAATTTCATTGACGATATGGATGAGCTTGAACTTGATCTTGAAAATAATATTGTAAGGAATTTGTCAAAAGGGATAAATATTGAGATCAAGCCCATACCTCAGATCATGCAGCAGTTCCTGAATAAGGGCGGAGTGGTTGAATATTTCAAAGAGAATGCCGGGTTCGGGACTATAGTATAATAGGGGTCATAAGTGAAAATTTTGGATCTGGGACTTGTTGAATATGAGAAGGCCTTAAGTGTTCAGGAAGGCATTCTAAGGGACAGGATTGACAATAAAATAGAAGATACTTTGATAGTTCTTGAACACGTTTCCGTCATTTCTATGGGAAGACATGGTAGTGATAAGAGCATTCTGGATAAAGAGTTCTTTCAAAATAAAGGCATAGAAGTGGTCGTCTCTGGAAGAGGTGGAGATATTACTTATCACTCTCCCGGACAGCTTGTAATGTATCCTGTAGTGTCTTTGGGTGAAAAGCTGCGTGATGTTTCAAAATATATTGATTTTCTTGAGAAAACAGCCAGAAATGCTTTGATGGAAATGGGTCTTAAGGCCCAGAGGTATGATGACAGGCGTGGTGTTTGGGTGGATGGTAAAAAGATAGCTTTTATCGGTGTCGCATTTAAGAAATGGGTAACTTATCACGGTATAGCTATTAATATTGCCAATGACATCGAAGCCTTTGAACATTTCAATCCGTGTGGAGAGAGGGGCATAAGTGTCACATCTGTTGAAAAAGAATCGGGCTGTGTGGATATGTCCGCTTGTAAAAGAATTTTTATAGATAGATTTGAAAAAGACATGGAAGTTTATTATGGGGGGGTTGATGGAAATAATGTTGCCAAAACTGTCTGATTCGTCAGATGAAATTACAATTACTTTGTGGCATGCCTCGGAGAAGGATACTGTAGCCGAAGGCCAGGACCTCCTTGAGGTCAGTACAGATAAGGCCACATTTGACGTGCCTGCTCCATGTAAGGGTATCCTTAAGAGTGTTTTAAAAGGGGCAGGAGAAACGATTCGTCCCGGTGAAATTATTGGGGAAATTGTTTAGTATGAAAAAGAAGGTTTTGATCTTCTATATTTCAAAGTTATCGGGCCATTATCACGCTGCAATGGCGATAGAAAAAGGTTTAAATTTGCTTGACGGTGAATTCGAGGTTAAAAAGATAAACGCCTTAAGTTATACCAATCCTATCCTGGGCAGCATAATCAATAAAGCGTATATTGAGGTCATAAAAAAGAAACCGCATTTATGGGGACACATGTATGACAACCCTGATGTCATGAAGAAAACAAAAACAGCCCGGGAAGCCCTTCACAAATTTAATATGTCCAAGATCCGTAAACTCATGGATAATTTCGCTCCCGATATAGTTTTTTGCACACAGGCCTTTCCCTGCGGGATGGTCTCTGATTACAAAAAATCCTGTAATAAAGACGTTCCTCTTGTAGGAGTCCTGACCGATCATGCGCCACATTCTTACTGGCTGCATGATCAGGTAGATGTTTTTGTTGTTCCGTCAGATGAAAGCAAGAAAATTTTTGTGGAGAAGGGTGTCGATCCGGAAAACATACAGGTATACGGCATACCTGTCGATCCGGGATTCAAAGAGAAGACCGATATTGAGAAGCTTCGCAAGGAGCTTGGTGTTGATGGTAGCAAGCCGGTTATCCTTGTAATGGGTGGGAGCCAGGGGCTTGGAACCATGGAGGATACGGTTAAATCGCTTCTTTTGGATGAGGAACATGGCTACCAGATCCTGGTTGTGGCCGGATCAAATAAAAAATTATACTCCAGGCTTGTTCG
>CAYWDJ010000005.1:32039-33190 GCA_964457005.1 uncultured Planctomycetia bacterium | reverse complement strand
GATGAACTTCCGGAAGAGTATCTTGAAGTGGGGATAACTTATGGAGAAGGAATGGAGAGAGAATTTAATTTCAGGGCCGTTGGAGAAAGATTTGAGGGGATAGTGGGGGAGATTTAATTTTATTAGATCCCGGATATTTGCTTTGCAAATTCCGGGATGACAAATTCTGTTTCGGAGTATATTTTTAAATTCCGGGATGACAAATTATAAATTTGAAGAGATTGTTCGTTTTGTGCGCAATGACAAGCAGCAATTTTTAGGTTTTTAATTTGTATTTTTAATTTTGTATTTTAAATTTTTCATTGGAACACATATGAAAACACTGGCATTCGATACATCGACAAAGTTTTTAACTATAGCATGTCTTGAAGATGACAATGTGTTGTCTTCCTTCCATGAAGACGTCGGGATACGTCATAGCGATATACTCGTTCCTACAATAGATGACGTTTTACTTAAAGCCGGATGGAGACTCAAGGATGTCGAGCTCTTAGCTGTCGGGATAGGCCCCGGATCGTTTACGGGGCTGAGGATAGCGGTCGCGACCGTGAAAGGATTTCTCGCCGTTATTGACGCAAAAGTTGTCGGCGTGCCGACCATGGACGCGATAGTTCAAAATGGCCCCAGGGATAAAAAAATGATGGCCCCTTTTCTTGACGCTAGAAAAGAAAAGGTCTACTCTTGCATATATGAATCGGAGGGAGATGTACTGTCGATGCAAAGTGATTATCTGCTTCTTGGTGTGGAGGACCTTATTGCGCAGCTTAAGGGAAAAGTATTTTTCTTTGGCGATGGAATTAAAAAATACAAAGAACATTTAGACGCAAGCCCTCTGGCGGAATATTCCGAGGACATTGAATGGTATCCGAAAGCGCCTGATATCGCGCGTTTGGGCGTGGAAAAATTCTCGAAGGGTGAACTTAGTTCCGCGGAAGAGATCGATCCGATGTATTTGCATGCGAAAGAATGTAATGTGACAACTAAGAAAAAACGAGATTGATAATTGAAAACGCAAAATCCAAAAATAAGGAATTCTAGAATGAAAAGCGGCAAGTCTTATGAGATTGCTTCGTCGCCGGTGGCTCCTCGCAATGACGAATAGCAATTTCAAGATTTTTAATTTGTATTTTTCATTTTGGATCTTTAATTTT
>CAYWDJ010000005.1:27681-31939 GCA_964457005.1 uncultured Planctomycetia bacterium | reverse complement strand
CGGTCCTTGAAGAAGAAGCGAGGATAGCGGTTGAGAACAACATCACGCTTACCTTGTGTGACAATAATTTGTTCGCAACATTAAAAGATATTTACAGGTCTGACAAGAAAAGGCCTAAGGTGCATATAAAGGTCGACACGGGAATGGGGCGTATAGGCATTTGGCATGAGGATGCGCTTGCTTTCATAAGGGAAGCGGCTAAGTCCAAAGAGATAGAAATAGAGGGTATCTATACACATTTCTCTTCGGCCGGGCGCGATAAACTTGTCACGCAGATGCAGATAGAATGTTTTGATAACATAATAGGCGAGTCGGAGAAAGAAGGCATTAATTTTAAATACAAACATGCCGCTAACAGCATAGCTACTATTGACTGGAAAAATTCCCATCTCAATCTTGTGAGGCCGGGCATATTGCTTTACGGAGTATATCCAAAAGAAGATTTCCGGAGAACACTTAAATTAAGGCCCGTAATGAATCTTAAGACAAAGATAGTATATCTTAAAGATGCTCCCGAGGGGAGATCCATAAGTTATGGACGAACATATATTACTCAAAAACCTACCAAAATAGCTACCATACCTATAGGGTATGCCGACGGATATGGCAGGATATTGTCAAATAAAGCTGAGGCATTGGTTAAGGGTAAGCATGTCAGGGTGGTTGGCATGGTCACTATGGACCAGACGCTTATGGATGTCGGCAGTATAGGCGGCGTTGAGGTTGGTGACGAAGTGGTTCTCATAGGAAGGCAGGGTGAAGCTACCATTCCTATCGAAAAGATCGCAAAGCTAGCAGGGACAATACCTTACGAAATCCTTTCCGCTATTACCGATCGTGTTCCAAGAGTATATAAGTAAATAATTGCAGGGTTTTTTGCAAAAAAAGTGTCAATACTTATACGGTATAGATCCCCGCTTACGCGGGGATGACGAAGAGGGTTGTGGAAATGACGTAGTGGGATGTTGACATAGCAGAACTTTGTGATATACTGTATAAACTCATAAAAAGCGTATTTTTTGCTATAGTATATAAGGAAATTATTATTATAGTTAATATAAAGAGGAGAAGAAGATGGCAAAGATGGTAGGTGCGGACATATTGATAAAGAGCCTTAAAGAAGAAGGCGTGAAGCATGTTTTCGGGTATCCGGGGGGGTCAGTTATACATTTATCCGATAGGATGTATGCGGAAAAGGAGCTGACATTCCACCTTACAAGGCATGAGCAGGGAGCCGCTCACGCTGCGGACGGGTATGCAAGAGCTACCGGAGACGTGGGAGTCTGTGTTGCTACCTCAGGACCGGGAGCGACTAACCTGGTTACGGGTATAGCTACAGCATATATGGACTCTATCCCGATGGTTGCTATAACCGGTCAGGTTAAATGCAACCTTATAGGGAACGATGCTTTTCAGGAAGCGGACATGTGCGGGATAACAAGACCTATAACAAAACACAACTATCTTGTTAAGGATGCTAAGGATCTTGCGAGAGTTGTGAAAGAGGCTTTTCACATAGCCAGGACAGGCCGTCCGGGACCGGTTCTTATAGACCTTCCGACGGATGTCCAGCTGCAGGAAGCTGAGTTTAAATATCCTAAGACAGTTGATCTTAAGGGGTATAAGCCTACGTATAAAGGACACCCTGGCCAGATCAAGAAGATCGCTGAGGCTATAGCTAAGAGCGAACGCCCTCTTTTATATGGAGGCGGAGGGCTGATCATCTCCGGCGCGGATAAAGAGATCACTCGTCTGGCGCATAAGACTAATATACCTGTTACGCTTACTCTTATGGGACTCGGTGCTTTTCCGGATGATGATCCGTTAAGTCTGGGTATGCTGGGCATGCATGGTACGGCTTATGCCAATAATGCCGTGCAGACAGCGGATCTTATTATAGCTGTGGGTGCGAGATTTGACGACCGGGTTACCGGCAGGATAGATGAATTTGCTCCGGATGCAAAGATAGTTCATATTGATATTGATCCGTCAAGTGTCAGTAAAAATGTTGAAGTTGACATACCGGTTATCGGTGATGCCAGGGAAATACTTAAAGAGCTTCTGAAAATGGTGAAGAAAAAAGAGTATAAGAAGTGGCATGCCGATATAAAGAAATGGAAGAAAGAGTTGCCTTTGACATACAAGGGCGACAAGAAACTCAGGCCGCAGTATATAATTGAAGAACTGTGTAAGCTTACTAAAGATAAAGACACGATCATAGCTACAGAGGTTGGTCAGCATCAGATGTGGGCGGCGCAGCACTTTACTTATACAAAGCCGAGGACGTGGCTTTCTTCGGGCGGTCTTGGAACGATGGGATATGGTTTTCCCGCGGCTATTGGCGCTCAGATAGGAAAGCCCAAGAGCCTGGTTTTCGATATTGCCGGAGACGGAAGTATCCAGATGAATATCCAGGAACTTGCGACAGCGGTTCTGGAGGAGCTTCCGATCAAGATAATCATACTCAATAACGGATATCTTGGTATGGTGCGTCAGTGGCAGGAGCTTTTCTTTGGCAAAAGGTACTCTTGGACAGTTCTTGCGAAAGACATGAAGAAAAGGTGTCCTGACTTTGTGAAGCTTGCGGAGGCGTATGGAGCTAAAGGTTACAGGATAACCAAGAAAGAAGATGTGAAGAAAACGTTAAAAGCGGTCATCAAGGAAAAAGGACCGGTTATTGTTGATTGTGTGATTGAACGGGAAGAGAATGTGTACCCGATGGTGCCGGCAGGAAAATCGATAAGCGAGATGCTACACGGCTTAGCCTAAATAGTTGTTAGTTCATTGTTGGATAAAGTGCGACTACAGCTTATAGCTTACAGCTTAAAGCTATAAGCAATAAATATTGACAAGGAGAAGGAGATGTCAAAATTCATAATAGCGGCATTGGTACAGAATAAGTTTGGTGTTCTGGCAAGAGTGGCGGGGCTTTTTTCAGCTCGCGGGTTTAATATTGACTCGCTTGCTGTAGGTGAGACAGAAGACCCGGAACTCTCAAGGATAATCATTGTTGTTGAAGCTGACGAAAAGACGCTGGAACAGGTCAAGAAGCAGCTCAACAAACTTATAGAGGTTATACGCGTACAGGACCTTACCGGCGGAGATTGTGTCGATAGGGAGCTTATCCTGATAAAGGTAAGCGCTAAAAGTACGCAGGTTAGAGAGAAGATAGTAAGAATAGCAGAAACTACAGGAGCTGAAATTGTCGATGTCGGCAAGAAAAGTCTTACTGTAGAAGAAACAGGTGATGAACATAAAATTAATGCTTTGGTAGAACTTGTCCGTCCTTACGGCATCATAGAGATCGTTAGGACAGGTAAGATTGCTTTGCAGTCGGAATAAAAAGGAGGAGACTAATGGCAAAGATGTATTATGACAAAGACGCGGATCTAAGTTTGATCCAAAATAAGAAAATAGCGGTTATAGGGTATGGTATCCAGGGACGTGGACAGGCTATGAGCTTGAGAGACAGCGGGCTGAATGTGCTTGTAAGTGAACTTGAAGGAACAGATAACTATAAACAGGCTAAAGAAGACGGTTTTGAAGTTCTTACAGCTGAAGAAGCTGCTAAGCAGGCCGATATCATACAGATACTTACGCAGGACCATGTCCAGGCGGCGGTTTATAAAAATGCGATAGAAGCGAATCTGAAAGAGGGCAATTCTCTTGTTTTCTCTCACGGCTTCAATATCCATTTTAAGCAGATCGTTCCTCCGGCAAATGTGGACGTTTATATGGTTGCGCCAAAAGGCCCGGGCGCGCTTGTTCGCAGGATGTACGAAGAAGGTAAAGGCGTTCCATGTCTTATAGCCGTTTACCAGGACGCGACAGGTAAGGCTAAAGACAAAGCTCTTGCATATGCAAAGGGAATTGGCGGAACAAGAGCCGGTGTTATTGAAACGACTTTCGATGAAGAAACTGAAACTGATCTTTTCGGAGAGCAGGCGGTTCTTTGCGGCGGCGCTTCAGAACTTGTTAAGGCCGGTTTTGATACGCTGGTTGAAGCCGGGTACCAGCCGGAAATCGCGTACTTTGAATGTTTGCATGAGCTTAAGCTTATAACAGACCTCATTTACCAGTATGGTGTTTCAGGTATGCGTTCAAGGGTTTCGGATACTGCCGAATATGGTGATATTACCAGAGGTAAGAGGGTGATAAATGACCAGACAAGGGTAGAGATGAAGAAGATCCTTTCTGAAATACAGTCAGGCGAGTTTGCTAAAGAGTGGATAAAAGAAAATGAAGATGGAAGGCCAAA
>CAYWDJ010000005.1:24699-27581 GCA_964457005.1 uncultured Planctomycetia bacterium | reverse complement strand
ACATAAATAAAACGGTGGTTTTAGCGGGAGATATAAATGAAAAAGAAAGACAAAGTACTTATATTCGATACGACTTTGAGAGATGGTGAACAAACACCGGGAGCTTCTCTAACTACTAATGAAAAGCTGAAGATTGCTTTTCAGCTTGAGAAGCTTGGTGTTGACATTATCGAGGCGGGGTTTCCCCGCACGAGTCCAGGCGATCTTGAGGCGGTCCGCGCGGTAAGCCAGCATGTTAAGAAACCAATAATATGCGGTCTTGCCAGGGCTACCAAGAGAGATATCGATGATGCCTATGAGGCTTTGAAAAAAGCCAAAAGGTCCAGAGTACATGTCTTTCTTGCAACTTCGAAGATACATCGTCAGTACAAACTCAACAAGGCGAAGGATGAGATCCTCAAGGCTTCGATCGACGCGGTCAAATACGCTAGAAAGAAGTTCGGTGACGTCGAGTTTTCTGCGGAAGATGCGGCACGTACCGAAAAGGATTTTCTTGCCGAGGTAGTTGAATCTGTCATTAAGGCAGGCGCTACCACGGTGAACATCCCGGATACGGTAGGGTACGCTATGCCCGGCGAGTTTGGCGAGCTCATTAATTACCTTATGAACACCGTGCCAAATATAGGCAAGGCGGTTGTAAGTGTTCATTGTCACAATGACCTTGGGCTTGGCGTGAGTAACTCACTTGCCGCTGTCCTTAATGGAGCACGCCAGATAGAGTGTACCATTAACGGGCTGGGCGAAAGAGCGGGTAATGCCGCGCTTGAAGAGATGGTAATGGTGTTCAAGATGCGTAAAGATATCTTCGGAGGTCTAGATACTGAGATAAAAACCAAGGAGCTGTATAAAACCAGTAAGCTTGTAAGTAAACTTACCGGTATAGATGTGCAGCCGAACAAAGCTATAATCGGAGCCAATGCTTTTAGCCACGAATCAGGAATTCATCAGGATGGGATTCTTAAGAAGAGAGTGACCTATGAAATAATTCGTCCGCAGGATGTAGGGTTTAAGGGGAGCAAACTCGTTCTCGGTAAGCTTTCTGGGAGGCACGCGTTCAGCGCAAAGCTTGAAGGTCTTGGGTATTCGCTTTCAGCCAAAGAACTGGACCAGGCGTTTTCCAGGTTCAAGGACCTGGCTGATAAAAAGGCCAAGATATTCGATGAAGACCTCGCTACGATCGTTGAAAATGAACTTGCCACGATACCTGAAGAATACAAGGTAGTTAGCTTTGAGGTGACCAGCGGGAATAAGTCTACACCCGTTGCGAGTATTGAGATTAAGAAGGGAAGTAAAAAAATATCAGCAAGCGCCAAGGGCGATGGCCCTATAGACGCTTGTTTTAAGACGATCGATAAAGCTGTTGGACGTAAAGGGAAACTTGTTGATTATAAGGTCAATGCTGTTACCAGCGGTAAAGACGCACTTGGAGAGGCGAGCGTTAAGATCTCTTTTAAGGGAAGCGTTGTAATAGGCCGTGGTTCCAGCACGGACGTTATAGAGGCCAGTGTCCTGGCCTACATGAATGCTATAAATCGTCTTACTTTGAGAGAGAAAAAACTCTCGAAGACAAAAAAGAAATAAAAAGATCAGCGGGGAAGGGATTAAAGCCTTCCCCGTTTCTTTTTTAATAAGCCTATGGATAATAGTGATGTTAAAACATATGGTCTTCTTGGAAGGAATATCAGCTATTCCGTATCCCCCGCTATGCATAATACCGCTTTCAAGCATTTTAATATACCCGCTCGATATGAGATCTTTGATGTTGCAGAAGAAGAAGTAGAAGTTTTTTTTGATAAAGTCCTTTCAGGCGATATAGCCGGGTTCAATGTTACGGTGCCGTATAAAATAAAGACAAAGAAATTTCTTTCAAGCAAGGGATGCCAACTTGACCAGTGGGTTGAGATCACGGGGGCGTTGAATACGGTCAAGAAGATCGGCATGGATTTCAAGGGATATAATACGGATGTTTCCGGTTTTTATTCTTCTGCTTGCCTGGATCTGGGTATCGACCTTGAGTCCGGAGCGGGCAGTACCGTTTTTATTGCCGGAGCCGGCGGGGCAGGGAGAGCTATAGCGTTGTTCCTGGCCCACATGAATATAGAAAAGGTATATGTTTTTGATATAGATGATGTAAGACTTAATTCATTACAGGAAGTTTTTGATGATATAGGCGGGGCAGAAAGATCTAAGTTTTGTCCGGTAAAGATATCTGAAGAGATGATGGAAGGTTTGAAAGAAGCGGATATCATCGTTAACGCCACACCTTTGGGAACGCATGAAGGCGATCCCACGCCGATTCCTATAGAGATCCTTAGCAAGGACCAGGCGGTATATGATCTTGTTTATGCCAGGGAGACAGAGTTGTTGAAAGGGGCGAAAGCTAAAGGTCTTAGATGTTCTAATGGACTTGGTATGCTTGTTAATCAGGGAGCACTTGCGTTTGAGATATGGACAGGCAAACCTTTTCCCGAGGTTAAAGAGATTATGAAAGAAGCCGCTCTAGAGGAGTTGGCTAAAAGATAAATGGCATATTTACTGGTAGTAATAGTTGGCACCATAATCGGAAGTTTCTTGAACGTTTGTATATACAGGGTGCCGCTCAAGAGGTCGGTGGTTAATCCGCCTTCTCATTGTCCGTTTTGTGGGAAGCTTATTAAATGGTACTGCAATATACCGATCATCAGTTATTTGATATTGAAAGGGAAGTGCGGCGATTGTGAGAGGCCCATACCACTAAGGTATTTGTTGGTGGAGTTTATTACTGCGCTTGCCGGGGTAATACTGTTTTACGTTTTTTCATTCAGCCCGCAGTTCTGTTTTTATTGGGTTTTTACCTGGATCCTGATAGTTTTGTCGGGGATTGATATTGAGCATCATGTTAT
>CAYWDJ010000005.1:15838-24599 GCA_964457005.1 uncultured Planctomycetia bacterium | reverse complement strand
AAGCTATAAGCTATAGGTTTTAGGTTCCAAGCTGTGGGTTTAAGGTTTTAACTTACAGCTTAGGGCTTAAAGCTTACAGCTAAAAAAGGAGTCGGATATGCTTAGATATATGACATCGGGAGAATCGCATGGTAAGGGTTTACTGGCTATAGTTGACGGCGTGCCGGCGGGCCTTAAACTTGATGAAAAGGCAATTAATAAAGACCTGGCTCGCAGGATGTTCGGATACGGCAGGGGCGGACGTATGAGCATAGAAAAAGATAAGATCGAACTTATCTCCGGAACAAGAAAAGGACGTACGATAGGCAGTCCCGTAGGTATGCTTATCAAGAATAAAGATTATAAAATAGAAAAACTGCCACCGGTAAAGGACCCCCGTCCGGGACACGCGGATCTTGCAGGAATACTTAAATATGGTTTTGATGATGCGCGAAATGTTCTGGAAAGAGCAAGTGCAAGAGAAACCGCCGCAAGGGTAGCGGCAGGTGGAGTCGCAAAGCTTATTCTTAAAGAGTTCGGGATAAAGGTAGTCAGCCATATCAAAATGATAGGCGGGATAGAAGCTTTTACCGCCGGCATGACTGTCGACGAGATAGAAAAACTGGCGGAGTCTCCAAAGTCAAAGGTGAGATGTGCTGACAGAGAGGCTGAGAAGCTTATGTGCGAAGCGATCGACGAGGCCAAGGCTGACGGTGACACCCTTGGAGGGATGTTTGAGGTGCTCGCTGAAGGCGTACCTGTTGGATTGGGCAGTTACGTCCAGTGGGACAAGAGGATAGACGGGGCTATTACAAGGGCATTGGTATCCATCCCTGCCGTTAAAGCGGTAGAGATCGGAAATGGCATCGATTGCGCTTATCTAAGGGGTTCCGACACGCACGATCCTATTCATTATGATAAGTCCAGCAAGATCTATGTAAGAGAAAGCAATAATGCCGGAGGGATAGAAGGCGGTATGACTAACGGTTCTATCGTAGTTGTAAAAGGCTATATGAAGCCGATAGCTACTTTGAGCGATCCCCTGGGAACGGTAAATATAAAAACTAAAGCCAGAAGCAAAGCGGCCACTGAAAGATCTGATGTTTCCGCTGTTGCTGCTTGCGGCGTTGTGGGAGAAGCGGTAGTCGCTATAGAGTTGGCTTCTTTCTTTCTTGAAAAGTTCGGATCTGATTCCATAGAAGAGATCTGGAGAAATTATGAGGCGTACTTAAAAGCGATTAGAAAGCTGTAAGCTATAAGCTTTAAGCTGTAAGTTTTAAGAATTACGTCATTGCGAGGAGGCCGAAGGCCGACAAAGCAATCTCATAAATGGAAATCAGATTTAGATTGTTTCGCTCATTGCATTCGCTCGCAATGACGAGCATGGTGCCAACGAAAGGTGATATGAATAACATTGTATTATTCGGATTTATGGGAACAGGTAAAACCGCGGTGGCCGAGGCTGTTGCGGAAACGCTTTCCCGGGAGTATGTTAGTATTGATGCTCTTATTGAGAAGAGAGAAGGTGCGAGCATAAGCGATATTTTCTCGGCCAAAGGAGAGCCATATTTCAGGGCCGTTGAAAAGGAGATAGTAAAAGAGGTAAGCAGCCTTAACGAGAAGGTCATAGATACCGGCGGTGGTGTAATACTTGATGAGGAGAATGTCGATAACCTGAAAGCCGGAGGCATTACCATTTGCCTGTGGGCTTCACCTCACGCTATTTATGAGCGCACAAAAAGTTTTGGACACAGGCCGCTTCTTAATGTGGACGATCCGGAAGGTAAGATAAAAGAACTGTTGGATTATAGAAAACCGTTTTATGAAAAAGTGGAGTATCATATTGATACTACTGATTTTGAAATAGGAGACGTGGTCTTAAAAGTGAAGGATATACTGAATGAGTCCCACTAGTTTAAAAAATAGTTTCACGGACATTGTCTGGGGAGTGTTTATAGAGAAGCTTCTTGAGAACTGGAACGCGTATGTAATGATCTCAGATTCTCAGGGGAAACTGGTTTTTGCCAACAGCAAGTTCCTTGATCTTTTCGGCCTGACGGCAAGAAAAGCTTTCGGAGAGAAATGGTTGGACATTATGATCCCTGAAACCAACAGACCTGCGGTCAAAAAGATATTTACGGACCTTAAGAAAGAAAAACGATTAAGTAAATTCGAAAGCCCTGTCGTTGTTTCTAAAAAGTCAGTTAAACAATTATGTTGGATAAGTATGCCGCTTCAGGACCATAAAGCATATTATATGTTCCTTGGCGAAAAGACAAAGAGTGGCGCCGGGAAAAATGTAAAAGTGCATTCAGCTTCAAGTTCGAAACTCAGGACAGCCTACAGGGAGGTCATTGACGCTATTTTTGAGGCTTCAAGACAAAGCGATCCCGCAACGGCAAAACACGCAAAATACGTAATGTCTTTCGCGGTGCAGCTGGCTAAAAAGATAGGGATATCTAAGACAAAGATAGAGAGGCTTAAAATAGCGTCGCTTATGCATGATCTCGGGAAGCTGGCAGTCGACGAAAAAATACTCTTTAAGAAAGGCAAACTTAATGAGAAAGAGTTTGATGAAATAAAGAAACATCCGCATTGGGGCGCGGAGGTTATAGGTCTTGTATATTTCATGCAGGACATAATTCCCATAATGGCCAACCATCATGAAAATTATGACGGGTCCGGATATCCCAGAGGGGTCAAAGGGGCTAAGATACCCGTTGAGGCAAGGATATTAAGTGTCGCGGATATTTATGAAGCATTGACGGCCGATAGGCCTTATCGTAAAGGATTCTCAAAGAAAAAGGCCATTGCTATAATCGAAGAGGAAAAAGGACGGAAGCTGGATCCTAAAATAACCGATCTTTTTCTTGATATGGTAAAAAAAGGCAAAGTAACCAGGAGAAGAAGGTGAAGAAGACAAACTCTGACTTGATAGCATTATGCCTTGTCCCGGGACTGGGGGCTGTAAAGATAAAACGTCTTATTGATTCAGTGAACGATACGGAAGAAATATTCAGCCGGTCTGAATATAAAGACATAAGATCGTCCGAAGAGGTTAAGCAAGAATTGGAATATATCAGAGACAATGATATAAAAGCTATAACGATCTGTGATGATGACTACCCGGAAGCTCTGAGAAATATATACGATCCACCGGTAGTCTTGTTCGTGAAGGGAAGTATCGATAGTTGTGATATTAACAGTGTAGGGATAGTTGGCGCGAGAAAATGTTCTTTGTACGGGATGAGGATAGCTGAGAAGCTTGGATATGATCTTGCGTCTCGCGACATTACGGTTGTAAGCGGGCTTGCAAATGGAATAGACGCCTCAAGCCACAGGGGAGCTTTGAAAGCCGCCGGCCGCACAATAGCCGTTATGGGAAGCGGGTTTAGGCATATATATCCAAGCTCGTCAAGGAGGATATATGAGGATATACAGCATCATGGGGCGGTTGTCACCGAATATACTTCAGATGTAAGGCCCGACAGGTGTACATTCCCCAGACGGAACAGGATAATAAGCGCTCTTTCGAAAGGCATTGTAGTTGTAGAGGCCGCGGCAAGAAGTGGCGCATTGATAACTTCAAATTGTGCTCTTGAGCATGGCAAAGAAGTGTTTGCTGTTCCCGGACATATAGATTCACCCAGTTCCGCTGGGACAAATAAACTTATTCAGGATGGAGCAAAGCTCGTGATCAGGGTTGAGGATATACTGGAAGAGTTGAATATAGAGACAGTTGAATTAAAAATAAAAATTAAAAATGAAAAATCCAAAATTAATGAGGTGTCATCTCGGAATTTGCCGGAGGCAAATATCCGGGATCTGAACGATAAAGAAAAAAAGGTTATAAGCATTATTGATACGGCAGATAAGGTCCATATTGACAGTCTTATGGAGAAAAGCGGTATTGCTCCCGGATCTTTATCAAAAGTAATGCTTGATCTGGAATTAAAAGGAAAAATAAAGGCCCTGGCAGGGAAAGAATACTCTCTGACCTAAAATGAAGGGGAACAGATATGGCTGAGAAAAAAGATAAAAAAGCGGAACCCGCAAAGAAAAAGACTGCGGCAAAGAAAAAGAAGGCGGTCAAAAAGACCGCTACAAAAAAAGCAGCAAAGCCCAGGGCTTCAAGGGCAGCGGCGAAGACGCATTACCTGGTCATAGTTGAGTCACCTGCCAAATCGAAAACCATCAACAAAATACTTGGAAAAGAATTTAAGGTATTAGCCAGTATGGGGCATGTTATCGATCTTCCTTTAGGTAAAATGGGTATAGATTTTGAGAATAATTTTGAGCCTGAGTACCAGGTGATGAAGGGCAGGCAGAAATATCTTAGCAGTCTAAAAAAAGAGGCGAAAGGAGCGAAGGCTATCTACCTTGCCGCTGACCCTGACCGCGAGGGAGAGGCAATTTGCTGGCACTTAAAGAACCATCTAACAAAAAAAGGTGATGAGGTTTTCCGTGTAACTTTTGAAGAGATCACGGAAAAAGCTGTAAGAAAGGCTTTTGAACATCCGACAGACCTGGACATGAATAAGGTTAATGCCCAGCAGGCTAGAAGAATACTGGACAGGATAGTGGGATATTCCATCAGCCCGATCTTGTGGAGTAAAGTGTCGAGGGGGCTGAGTGCCGGGAGAGTTCAGTCTGTAGCCGTAAGGCTTATTGTTGAAAGGGAAGAGGCAATAAAAGCATTCAATTCCGAAGAGTACTGGAGTGTCGCCGCGATTCTTTCGAAAAGAGAGCCCGTAGTTGATGAGGATGTTTCACCGGATTTTACGGCGAAGCTCATTAAGTACAAGGGTGAGAAAATACAAGTTTCAGATCAAAAGACTTCTGACAAAATTGTTGAAGATCTTAAGAAAGCTGAATATGTGGTTTCCGATATCAGCGAGAGGGACAAAAAAAGTCATCCGCGTTCTCCATATACTACGTCTTTATTGCAGCAGGACGCTTTTAATAAAATAAATTTTTCAGCCAGCAAGACCATGCGTATAGCACAGAGCCTTTACGAGGGTGTGGAGCTCGGGGGCGAGGGGAACGTTGGGCTTATAACTTATATGAGAACCGATTCTGTGCGTATATCGAATGATGCCCGTCAGGAGGCAAAGGATTTTATCCTGGGAAAATATGGTGAAAAGTATTATCCAAAAATACAAAGGGCTTACAAGGCGAAGAAAAGCGCCCAGGAGGCTCACGAGGCCATTCGTCCGACGTCTCCACTGAGGCATCCGGATAGCGTGGCGTCTTTCTTAAGCCCCGACGAATTGAAATTGTATAAGCTAATATGGAAAAAATTCATCTCAAGCCAGATGGAGAGCGCATTGTATTCAGTGCTGACCATTCATGTTAAAGCCGATGATTATACTTTAAGGGCCGGTGGCGGACGTCTGGTGTTTGACGGGTTTCTGAAGGTGTACAGAGAAGACGGAGAGCAGGAAGATGAGATCGTTCTTGTGCCGCCTCTTGAGGCCAAAGAGGTAGTCGACCTGAAAGAACTTTTGCCGGAGCAGCATTTTACTAAACCGCCTCCAAGGTTTTCAGACGCATCGCTCGTAAAAGCACTGGAGGAGAATGGTATCGGCCGTCCGTCAACATATGCTCCCATCATACGTACCGTTGTGAACAGGAACTATGTGAAAAGGATGGGGAGGTATTTGCAGCCTACCGAGCTCGGTGTCCTGGTAAATAATCTTTTGGTGGAGAACTTCCCTAATGTTGTAGATTATGCTTTCACCGCCGGGATGGAAGAAGAACTTGATAATATCGAGGAAGGAAAAACGGCCTGGGTGAAGGTTTTGGAGAAGTTTTACGGGCCATTTTCTGAAAAGCTTGAAGAAGCAAAAGAGAGGATGAAAAGTGTTAAGAAGCAGGTCATTAAAACGGACGAAGTCTGTGAATTATGCGGCAGGCCGATGGTCATTAAATGGGGAAGAAAAGGACGTTTTATGAGCTGCGCGGGTTTTCCGGAATGCCGGTATGCCAAGTCCATAACTACCGGAGTTAAATGTCCTTCCGAAGGGTGTGACGGGGAACTTGTGGAGAGGAGATCCTCGAGAGGTGCTTTTTACGGCTGCACCAAGTACCCGAAGTGTACATTAATAACTAAAAAACTCCCGGAACAAGAAGGCGGCGAAGAAGGCGGCGAAGAAAACAAGGTAGAAGAATCCTAACAATGAAAAGGTTTATTGAAAAGTTTGCCAACTATCTTGAAATTGAAAAAAACTATTCGGAGCATACCTTAAGAGGCTACAGAGCCGATCTTGAGGAACTTTCCGGGTTTCTTGAGGATAAGGATCCTAAGCAGATATCACATATTGATCTGCGAAGATTCATGGCAGCCCTAAAAGAGAGAGGCTGTGCCAAGCGTACGGTAGTAAGGAAATTAGGAGCAATAAGGTCTTTTTTTAAATTCCTTTTTAGGGAAAAATATATTACCATTAATCCGGCAAGCAGTGTTTTTACTCCTAAACTGGACAAACGCCTGCCTGAATTTCTGGATGCCGAAAAGATGACAAAGTTTATAACCGCACCGGACGAAAGCAGCGTTCTGGGGCTCAGGGACAGGGCAATACTTGAGGTTCTGTACTCCGGAGGGATACGTGTTAGCGAGCTTGTCGGGCTTAGCCGGGAAGATGTGGACATGATAGCCGGCGTTGTTAAGGTGCGGGGAAAAGGTAAGAAAGAACGTCTTGCTCTTCTTGGCAGGGAAGCCCAAAGGTCTCTTAGAAGGTATCAACAGGAACTTGAACCGGACAAAGTTTTCGATGATAAAGCCGTGTTTCTCAATAAGAACGGAACTCGTCTTACGGATAGAAGTGTAAGACGTATAGTAGATAAATACATCAAGAAGTGCAGTATAGAACAGAAAATATCTCCGCATTCAATAAGGCATTCTTTTGCGACACATCTTTTGAATAACGGGGCTGATCTTAGAAGCGTGCAGGAGCTGTTGGGGCATAAAAACCTTTCGACAACACAGATCTATACGCATTTGAGCTCGGAGAAACTTAAGGAAATGTATATAAAAGCGCATCCCAGGGCATGACAGCTATAAGCTATAAGCTGTAAGCTATAAAGAACAAAAGGGACACGGATAAAGGAACTATGAGAATTTTATACGATATATTTTTTATACTTTTTGCTTTAGTGTATTTACCCTATCTAGTTATAAAAGGTAAATATCATAAGGACTTTATTCAGAAGTTCGGTGTTCTTCCTTATGACTTGCATAAGATGGACCGCCCGATATGGATACACGCCGTTAGTGTGGGAGAGGCCGCGGTAGCGGCAAAGCTGGCAAAAAATATAAAAAAAGAGATGCCGGACATACCTATAGTAGTTTCCACTACGACACAGACGGGTAATGATATGGTCGGGAAATCCGCGAGGCTCGCGGTAGATGCGGTTTTTTATTACCCCGTTGATATTAGTTTTATAGTTTCAAAGGTGGTTAAAATTATTAACCCCAGACTATATGTTCTGGTTGAGACAGAGCTATGGCCGAATCTTTTGAGAAAGCTTGAAAAAGAGAATATTCCCATAGTTATGGTCAACGGAAGGATATCCGACTCTTCATTCAAGAACTACAAAAAGATCAAGTTAATAACAAAGAAGATACTGAAAAGTATAAATTCTTTCTGTATGCAGTCGGCCAGAGATGCCGATAGAATAAAGGGGCTGGGAGCTGAAGAAGAAAGGGTGCATGTGACAGGCAATATGAAATTCGACGAAGGGGATAAGGAAGCCCTGGCAGGGATTAAGATAGATCGTGATCTTCTGGGATTCTCGGGACAGGATAGAGTTATTATAGCCGGGAGTACTCATTATCCTGAAGAGCACCAGGTAATCGATATTTACAGGGACTTAAAAAAGGAAATGCCGGACCTTAAACTTGTTGTGGCGCCGAGGCATGTTGAAAGATCCGAAGCAATAGGTATTTATATTGAGCAATCAGGGTGTGGGTATAGCAAATTTTCAGATATCATCAGCCGGGAAGATAGCGGTGCCCGATCGGATATAGTGATGGTCGATACTATTGGTCACTTGAATGCTATTTATGAGATCGCCGATGTGGTGTTTGTCGGAGGAAGCCTGGTCAAGAAAGGCGGACAGAACCCTATAGAGCCCGCCGGATGCGGGAAAGCCGTTATATTCGGACCACATATGTATAATTTTAAGGAAGTAACTGAGATCTTTGTTGAAGGTAAGGCCGTGTGCAGGATACATGATAATGAAAGCCTGAAGAACACGATCAGGGACTTGCTCTCCAATGTGGAGAAGAGAACTGCTATGGCAGAGAAAGCCAGGGAAATAGTAAAAAGCAACGCGGGGGCTGTTTCTTTGACGGTCTCAGAAATAAGGAAATATGTTAATAAGTAAAAATGAAAAAGGAAAAATCCAAAATTAAGGTAGTAGAGATTGCTTCGCTGCGCTTTGCTTGAGGCTCCTTCTGGGCGTGCCTCGAGAGCGTGCACGGTGTCGTTTCGCTCGCAATGACGTCATTGATATAAGCTGTAAGCTATAAGTTGTAAGCTGTAAGCTATAAGTTGTCATCCCGGAATTTGCGAAGAGCTATAAGTTGTAAGCTATAAGTTGTCATCCCGGAATTTGCGAAGAGCTATAAGTTGTAAGCTATAAGTTGTCATCCTGGAATTCGCGAAGAGCTATAAGTTGTAAGCTATAAGTTGTCATTCCGGAATTCGCGAAGAGCTATAAGTTGTAAGCTATAAGTTGTAAGCTATAAGTTGTCATCCCGGAATTTGCGAAGAGCTATAAG
>CAYWDJ010000005.1:11160-15738 GCA_964457005.1 uncultured Planctomycetia bacterium | reverse complement strand
ATTTTGAATTTTATTATGTCGATTAAACTTTATTTTTTATCACTTATGCAGGATAAGCGAAACAACCTTTTTGACAGGGTTGTGAAGGCCGTTCTTTTTGTCGGTTCACGGGGGTACGGTTGCGCGGTCAACCTGGTAGATATGGCCTATCGTGTGGGGCTAAGGAAAATACATAAAGCAAAACTGCCGGTGATAAGTGTTGGTAATATCACTTTGGGAGGGACGGGGAAAACCCCTTTTGCCATGTTTCTTGCGGATCACTTTAGCCATGGTAAGAAAAAAGCGTCTATTCTTATAAGGGGCTATGGTAAGGATGAATCAGTGCAGCTCAAGGAAGAACTTGCCGATGTCCCTGTTTATGTGGGGCAGGACCGTGTTAAGAATGCCGCTTTATCTGCATCGGAAGGCAATGAGTTTATAATACTTGATGACGGTTTTCAGCATAGACGGCTCGGAAGAGATCTTGATATAGTGCTTATAGATAGCGAGCATCCATTTGGGAACGGACAACTGGTTCCCCGTGGAGTCCTCAGGGAGCCGGTATCGTCTTTAATCCGGGCAGGCATAGTAGTCGCCACAAAAATAGACAAGTTAACGCCTGGCGAAGAGATTGAGCTTGAAGAACTGGTAAAAAGCATTGCTCCAAAGGCGGTTTTCATTACGGCGCGCCACAGACCGCTATTTTTTACCGATGTGACAGGCGCCGCGTATTCTGTTGAGGATGTAAGAGGGAAAAAGGTTTGTATGGTAAGCGGCATAGGGGATCCGGAATATTTTAGGACGGTTCTTGACGCGGCGGATCCGGTAATAACCGAAGAAATGATATATCCCGATCATCACAATTTTAGACAGGTAGATGTGGGAAAAATATTGGCTGCTTGCACTAAAAGCAGGTCGGAATATATAGTTACTACAAAAAAAGATTATGTAAAACTTAAGGAACTGGACATATCGTTGATAGAAGAAAAGATCATGGTCTTGAATATCGCGATGGATGTCGTAAAAGGTAAGGAGAAATTAATTGCTGGACTTAATAGCGTCATATTTTGTTAAGGGTGTTAATAAGCTTTTCAACTATTTGCCTATAGGGCTTATTCTCTGGATAGGAAGAAGGATTGGTTATGTAATATATCGTTTTAGTGGAAAACGAAGAAGTATAGCCTACGCGAATATGAAAGCCGCGTTTAATAAAGAGAAGACGCCGCATGAGATAAAAATAATAACAAAGCAGATATATTTTAATGCGGCCCAGACCTTTGCGGAGCTTATAGCAACAACAAAATTTGACCCGAAATATCTTGATAAATATGTCACATTGATCGATCTGGATAAGGCTCATGAGGCAAATAAAAACCCGAATGGAATGATCTTTCTTTCTGCGCACTTTGGCAATTGGGAGATGATGGCTGTTGCCAGTGTGCATGTAGGGTTTCCATTGTATCAGTTCGTAAGGGACCAGAAACTGGTAAGGCTTAACGGCCTGTTAGACAAGCTTAGAGAATCCAATGGAAATACGGTTGTAAGAAAAGGTTACAACCTGAAGTCCGTTTTTAAGGTTCTGAGGGAGGGGAATACCCTGGCCATACTCGGTGACCAGAACGCTGGAGTCAACGGTGTGCTTGTAGACTTCTTCGGAAGACCGGCTTCAGTCGCGAAGGGACCGTTCCGTTTTGCCCAGGCGACAGGAGCAACCATAATTATGCCATTTATGCACAGAGTTAAAGGTGCTTATCATGAATGTATGGTCTATGGTCCTATGAACATAGGCAAGAATGATGATATACGACCTTTTATGGAAGAATATAACCGTATGCTGGAAGAGGAAGTAAAAAAACATCCTGAGCAGTGGTTATGGATGCATAAGAGGTGGAAGGCTACGCCTCTTAGAAAGATCATGGTGCTGGATGACGGTAAGAAGGGTCACCTTAATCAGTCGCTTGCTGTTTTCGAGCAGCTAAAAAAACATAGGGAAGACGAAGGGTTTAATCCTGAAGACACAGAGCTCGATGTGTTTAAAATTACATTCAAGAGCAAGTTCACAAGAACACTTTTTAATGTGCTGTGTCCTTTTGTTGGAAAGGGTGCTCAAGGCTCTATGAAGCTTTTAACCTGGGCCATTGATAATGAAAGTTATGACAGAGCAGTTAAGAGCTATGCGGACATTATAATAAGCTGCGGATCAGCTCTTGCCGGTGTTAATAAAATGCTGAGGATCGAAAATAATGCCAGAAGCCTTGTGGTTATGGACCCGGGAAAGGCTCTGGAGAAATATTTTGATCTCATAATAGTCCCGAGGCATGACTATGACGAAAAGAAACATAAAAAAGACAAATATGTTATAACGGATCTCGCCCCAAATCTCATTATGCCGGAAGATCTAAATGAATATGTTCAGAAAAAAGATGGGCCGTGTGTGGGGCTTTTGTTTGGAGGAGATAATAAACATTTTACTTTTGGAGAGAAGCTTACGAAAAAGGTCTCTTCCAATGTTTGCAGGGCCGCTGAGAAGGTTAAAGGGTGTGTCTTTACTACCACTTCAAGGCGGACTCCGGAAAAGGCCGAGTCAATATTGAGCGAAGAGCTTTCCGGCAGCGCGCAAAGTATTGGTTTTGTCTGCGGCAAAAATGACAAGGACTATGACACGGTCAAGAAAATACTTGCGACCAGTGATGTTGTGCTTGTGTCCGGAGAGAGTATTTCCATGGTTTCAGAAGCTGTCGCCTCAACAAAACCTGTTCTTGTATTTATGCCTGATAAGGTCACGGATAGAGGGACAAAGTATGAGAGTTTCCTGAAAGGCTTGGAAGGTAAGGGTTATATCAAAATAGTAGCTCCCGAGGACATAATCGCAGAAGTTGAACAATGCGTGCTGAATGGAGCGAAGTTTACTGCCCCCGATGACAATGGAAAGATCCGGGAGAACTTGTATAAGTTATTCTAATTTAGAATTAAAAAGGAAAAATCCAAAATTAAAAATGTTTGGATAAATGAGCCTCTTTTTTAGATTGCTTCCCTACATTCATTTTCATATTACTACGGGGAACCTTCTTATAGCCTTCGGTGGCTCGCACGGTTTCGTCGGCCTGCGGCCTTCTCGCAATGACGTCATTGCGAGCGAAGCGAAGCAATCCCAATACCTTAATTCTAGATTTCTCATTTTTAATTATGAAAATCAAACACTATACCATACCATTTTTCATTCCGCTTAAGGGGTGTCCCTTCAGGTGTATCTTTTGTGACCAGGAGAAGATTACGGGTGAAGGTATGCCCAGCCCCAAAGATGTTCCGGCAAAGATAGAAAAGTATCTTGCTACAATGCCCGGAGACGCTCACGTAGAAGTAGGTTTCTTTGGAGGAAGTTTTACCGGACTGCCCGAAAAAACGATCAAAGAATTTTTGTCTCCCGTCCAGCCGTTCGTAGAAGATGGACGGATTCGGGGGATAAGGCTTTCCACTCGCCCCGACCTTATTGATCAAGATATAGTAGCTTTTCTCAAAGAGTATAATGTGATCTGCATAGAGCTTGGTGTGCAGTCAATGTCGGACAAGGTGCTTCTTGCTTCCAGGCGAGGGCATACTCCTCTGGATGTACAGGAAGCTTCACGGATAATTACCGGCTGCGGGTTAGTTCTGGGACATCAGATGATGCTGGGGCTTCCCGGCAGTACGTTTGATGACGAGATGTATACGGCGGAAAAGATAAAAGAAATGGGTGCCGTGCAAGTCAGGATATATCCGACACTTGTAATTAAAGGCACGGAGCTTGCCGGCATGTGGGAGAGAGGCGAGTATGCGCCGCTTGTTATAGAAGAAGCGGTAAAAAGGGCGGGCAATCTCATAAAATATTTTGAAGCAAACAATATAAAGGTCATACGCTGCGGGCTGCATCCGTCGGAAGGATTGCTTACCGGCGAGGAATATCTGGCGGGGCCGTTCCATACGGCATTTGGACAAAAGGCTAGAGCGTATGCTGATACGATTATTTAATGGATCCCCGCCTGCGCGGGGATGACATATTATTACGGGGATGACATATTATTACGGGGATGACATATTATTATGTTGATAGTTCACGACAGGAGAATACCGGAGGAATATTTAACGGCTTTACAGAAAAGGCTGCCCGAGGCGGAGTTTTTACCTTTTGGAGGTCCTGTAGCGACGGACATCGAATTGGTATACAGATCTATTTTATGTCATCCCGATATTTATTTTTTTCAGCTGGATGAGAAGACATTGGTGCATGCGCCGTGCGTACCGGCGGGTATATTATCAAAGCTCAGGGAGCGAGGGGTGGATCTGATAAAGGGTAAAACAGATCCCTTCGGTAAATATCCTGATACGGTAAAATACAATGCCTGCAGGATCGGGGGGCATTTTATCCATAATATAAAGCACACAGATCCCGTAGTCCTTGAGCAGGTAAGGATCAGGGGGCTTCAAACGATAGATGTGCAGCAGGGGTATACCAGGTGTTCAATGGTTCCAATAGGTGAAAATGCCGCTATTACGTCGGATAAAGATATTTATGAAAAGGCTAAAGCCGCGGGGATACGAGTTTTATGCCTGGAACCGGGG
>CAYWDJ010000005.1:0-11060 GCA_964457005.1 uncultured Planctomycetia bacterium | reverse complement strand
TCAGATGACGATCCTCCCGAATATTCTGCCGGAATAGATATGGGGTCCCTGAATAAATGCGACAGGGATCGGTTGATCCATTATATACACTCCAATCACCACCAAACTGAACCAGCTGAGTAACATTTCCCGGATATAACCTTTTTCTTTACAAGCAGTCTTGCTTTTGGGTATAATCTATCTCATGTGTTATAAATAATATTAATAGCAGTCCAAACTAACATTTCACATTTAAAAAAAATTGGAGGTATATGATGAGGTCTAGAAAATCTCTTTTTGCAGGGATAATTGTACTGGTTCTATTGGTTTCACACTTTGCTCCCGTTGTTTTTTCAGCTGAGAAGATCGAAAAATATATACCAAATGCCGCGTCTTCCGAACAGGGGATGACATTGTGGCAGATCATACTTTCGGGTGGAGGGATAATGATCCTTCTTGCGCTTCTTTCCATTGCGGCGCTGAGTCTTGTTATTTATTATTTTATGACATTAAAACCGGAATCACTTTTACCTGAACCTTTTATGAAAAAAGCCTTTGATCTTGTGGAGAACAAGAAGTTTGATGAGGCGAAGAAGGTTTGCCAGGAAAATGATAACCTTGTTTCAGATGTTCTTCTCGCGGGCCTTTCACGTGCGGGTATGGAAAAGATAGTTATCAAGGAGACAATGCAGGAAAAGGGCCGGAGGAGTATCGATGGCTTATGGCAGAAGCTCAGTTATCTGGGAGATATAGCTGCCATTGCTCCAATGGTAGGTCTATTGGGTACGGTGCTGGGAATGATACAGGCTTTCAATGTTATTGCTTTCCAGACGGGAGCGGTCAAGCCCATACTTCTGGCCAGCGGGATATCAAAGGCAATGATCACTACGGCAACAGGTCTTATCGTAGCTATTCCGGCAATGATATTCTATTCGTACTTCAGGGGCAAGATCCAGGATGTCAGTTCCAGGTTCGAAAATATTTCTACTGAACTTTTTCAAATGATAACTGAAAAATAAGGGGAAAATGATGAATTTTAATAATGTCAGCAGAGGGATAACGGAAAAGCCTACAATCCAAATGGCTCCTCTCATTGATATAATATTTCTCCTCTTGATTTTTTTCATGTCTGCTTCGATATTCTCTCAGCTTGAAACAGAAATTAACATCACGGTTCCGGCTGCAAAACAATCGACTGATATAAAAAGGACTCCCGGTGAAATAATTATAAACATTTCTAGGGATGGGAAAATAGTGGTTAACCAGAAGGAGCTTGGGTATGGTGAGCTTGAGACCATGCTTACACGCATCTCAGACTTGTACAGCGGCCAACCGGTCATAATAAGGGCGGATAAGAAGACATATCATAAAGATGTGATCAGGGTTCTAGATATTTGTGCAGGGGCTAATATCTGGAATGTTTCATTTGCCACCGTGCAGGAGAGTGCCCTTGATAATAACGGAGGAAAATCTTGAAGATAAAAGGTGTTTTGATAGTACTTGCTCTAGTCATATGCTTTAGCTTGTCTTTGTCAGTCCCGGGACTCACCCAGGATAAAGGGGAGTCAAATGAGATAGAGGCCTTTGATTTTGCGAATGGGCTTTTTTCCAGAGGCATGTTTAGTATGGCAGTAAAGGAATATGATAATTTTATAGAAAAGCATCCCCGGAGCGAATATGTAGAATTAGCTCGCTTCAGAATAGGTGAGAGTTATTTTTTGGAACAAGATTATGATGCGGCGTTAAGAGCGTTCGAGGAATTTGTTGTTAAATATCCGGAAGGAGAACTAGCAGAGAAATCCTCTCTAAGAGAAGGACAGGTATTCTTTTTTAAAGATGACCTTGAAAAGGCCTTGGATATTTTTAACAATATATATCTCAAAGAACCTCCCTCACGCCAGAAGATAGCAGCTCAATACTACAATGCCGCGATACTTATTAAACAGAAAAAATATAATGATGCGAAAGCTGTTCTGGAAGCCATAGTTAAAGAACACCCGGATAATGAATATGTTCCGTTTGCTCAGATGAGTCTGGGAGATATATATGTAGCGATGGATCAACATTCTAAGGCAGCGATGGCATATGAGCAAGCAGCAAAAGGAAGCGAGAATCCAAATATAGCTAATCAGGCATCTATCAGGGCGGGCAATAATTACTATAGCACCGGAGATTATTCGACAGCCAGAAAATACTTCTCTAATGTTATTGACTCCGGAGGAGATCCCAACATGGTGAATAGTGCGGTTGTGGGATATGTTACGTCATTGTACCGGACCGGTGACTATACAAAAGTCATAGCTGCTATTGACAGGTTGGTACCTAAGGTTCAGGGGAAACAATTTCAGGCTCAGGTGCTTTTTCTGAAAGCGAGCAGCTATTTTAATAATGATAAATATGAGAATTCGGAAAAGCTGTATCAGGAGATCGTAGAAAAATATCAGGAGACAACATTTTACAACAAGGCAAGGATAAACAGGTGTTGGTCGCTTTTTAATCTCAAAAAGTATGATGAGTGTATTAAAGAGACAGACGCATATTTAAAAAGTACTAAAGAAAGTAAGGATGAAGCTCTGTATATCAAAGCAAAATCACTTCTGGGTAATGGAAAACGTAAAGAGGCTGCGGCTATGTTGAATACGGTTGTGAATGAATTCAAAAATTCTCCATTGCAGAAGGATGCATTGTATGATCTGAGTTGGATATATGGGTTGGACGGTGATAAGGAAAAGGCAATACGGGCGTATAATCTTTTTGTTGATAAATATCCGGCTGACGAAAAGAGTCCTGAGCTTTTACTGAGATCCGGACAGGAGAGTCTTGCTATCAAAAAATATGATGATGCTATCCTGGCTTACAAGAGATTGTTGAAGGAATATCCGGATGACCCGCTTAAGGAAAAGGCACTATACCAGATAGGTAAAACCTATTTTGACAGCGGTCGTTATGATGATGCGATAACAGGCTTTAGTTCTTTTGTTAAGGCCTATCCGTCTTCAAGCGGATCCAATTTTGCTACATATTGGATAGGTAGATCCTATCAGGAGAAGACAGAATGGGATAAGGCCATAGAACAATATTCCAGGCTCCTTAAGAGCAAGGATAAAAAAGTTGTCCAGATGGGCACGGAATCTATAGCCTATTGTTATTTTCAGCAGGGAGACGAACCTAAAGCGGCACAGACATACTTTGATCTTATCGAAAAAAATTCTCAATTTAAGTTGACCCAGGGGGTTTATAAGTGGATGGCGGAGTACAGTATAACAGAGGGGAATGCAGATAAAGCTCTTCGGGCTCTCAATGTGTTGGCTTCTCAATATCCTCAATATGATGAAGCGGCCATTGTTAATTATATGTATGGGGAAAGCTATCTGTTACAAGGAGATATGGACATGGCTGTTTTGTTCTTTACCAAGGCCGTTAAATTGTCGCCCGAACCGCCCTATAACGAAAGGATATACCTAGGGCTTGGAAGGGCATATAAAAAGCTTGGAGATAATGAGAAAGCTTTGACCGCTTTTGAAGCAGCGCTTACTGACCATAAGGATAACTTTACCGGTGCTAGCGCAAGATATGAAATAGGAGAAGTTAAAGAAGCTATGGGAGATTATGAGGAAGCCGCTAAAACATTTCTTATGGTAGCCATCTTATATGACGATCCTAAGCTTTCTCCGCGTGCGCTGTTTAAGGCCGCAGAGGCCTTTAATGAGGCGGGAAAAGAACAAGAAGCTACTGAGGCTTACCAGGAGCTGGTTAGCAGATACCCTGAGGATGATCTTACGCAGAAAGCAAAACAGGAACTGTCAAAAATAAAAAATGAAACCGAGTAGAGTAATAATAATAGCAGTGGTTGCTTCTTTTTTGGTGCATAGTATTTTCTTTGCCTCTTCAAGATTTATTATGTTTTCCGGGCTGAGCGGTCTTATTGACCAGACTCAGAAGATGTTCCGATTACAGGGGATAAAGAAAGATTCTACGGGGAAAAGTATGGCCGAAGGTCTGAAGAAAGAACTGCATTCGATCAAGATGAGCCGTCAGGGCATGACACGTGACGGTAAAGTGGTCGATAGTATGTTTGAGCAGGAACAGGATCTGGGCAAGTCCGGCGTGGAAACAAAAAAGGAAAAGATGCGGTCCGATAAATTAGGCAAAGAGATCACGTCGGATAAAAAAGAATTTGATGTGAAAGATATGATTGAGGAGGAAACTTCAAGGTCTCAAAAAGAGGTGTCTCCCGAAGCAAGAACCATAGAAAAAGAATTGCTTAGTGCGAAGAAAGTAAAGTTTCCTGTTATTGCGGCAAGTGCTCGGCAGGATATGACATTGGCGGATGGCAGAGCCGTGGTGTTCCAGCCGATCTCTTCTGATAGAAAATGGTCGCCCGACGATATGTCCGCGTATCAGGCTGGCGCGGGGGAGGTCTCTGCTTTAAGCGGAGCACCCAGGCTTGGTGAGTACGAGGATATCGGACAGTTCCTTAACGTAATGCTTTACACTTATGAAGACGAAGGTACAGGTGAGAATTATTTTAAGATAATTCTCAGGGCAAATGATGTTAACGATCTTGAGGTTTTACCCAAAGAAGTGATGTTTCTTATCGATTCATCGAAAAGTATAACGGAAGCAAAACTCGAATATATTAAAAAGGGGCTGCTTAGTTCGTTAAAGGAATTGAACCCGGGAGACAGGTTTAATGTGGTAGCTTTCAGGGGAAACCTTATCAAGTACAAGGATTCTCCAATAAGGGCTACAGATAGAACTGTCAGGGATGCGAGATCTTTTATTAAGAAGCTTGAGGCGGTTGGACAGACCGATGTTGAAAATGCGCTGTATGGGATAATTGAAGAGCCTATGACGTATAACCCATCGTATATAGTTCTTGTGACGGACGGAAGGCCGACAACCGGAATGCTAGATTCCAGGGAGATAATACAGCAGATAACAAGGGCAAACGGTATGGAGCGGCCGATATTTTGTTTTGGAGGCGGCCTTAGGGTAAACAAGTATCTACTGGATTTTATATCGTACCAGAACAGAGGGGGGAGGCATTTCGCGGCTAAGACTCGGGACATCGAAGACGATTTTGAAAGGTTTTTTCAGGAGATCAATGATCCTGTGCTTTTAGATGTTCGCTACAGGGTGAGCGGACTTGATATAGGAAAGATGTATCCGAAATTTCTTTCCGATTTTTACAAGGGCAGACCTTTCGTTATTTACGGAAAATATTCCGACGAAAAGGACTTTTCGTTCCAGTTGTTGGGTTCAGTTAACGATACTACAAAAGAGTTCATCTTTAATGCATCGTTGCAAAATGCTATTCCGGCCGGTGAGGAAATAGCCAGAGAGTGGGCGTTCACTAAGGTGTATCATCTTATCAGCGAGCAGACCATGGGCATAGGAAACTCTGCCAGGCTTCAGAAAGAAATAACGGAATTAAGCGCAAAATACGATATTACCACGCCGTATGATCTTAAGGGCGATGCTGATTAGTTAGAGTGTTACAGAAAAGGGGAACAACAGAATGAAGAGGGTTGTTATAGGGATTTTATTGATGACGTATGTTATGGCGAGTTCCGGATGTGCGGTGCTCTGTTTCCTCGCGGGTGCCGGCGTGGCTACTACGGCAATGGCGGTTTCTAAAGAGCAGAAAAACCCGGAATAATAATTTGTTACCGTTTTTGAGAATGTAGAAGGAGTAATGATGGGAGATCATTTCAAAGAGAAAGAAAGAGAGCTAGAGTCTGAGATAGACAGCTTCTCGAAGGAAAGGGACAATATTCGCAAGATAATGGGCAAGGTTGGAGGAATGCCCACGCATGGAGCGCGTATCGTTAACGCGATCTTTGTTGTTCTGGTTCTTCTGGCTTTTGCTCTTTCGATAGTGTATGGCGGCAAAATGAGGTTTTTTATGATAGAGGTGGGCATACTACTTTTATCGTTAAAGCTTGTTTATTTTCTTGAGAACCACATGAGGCTTAATCACTTTCAGTTCTGGATATTATCGTCACTTGAATGGAGACTGGACAAGATGGATAAAAACCAGAAGAAGATGATGCAGAAACTTGATGGCATGGAAGGAACAGAAGCGGAAGAAAGGGTTTAAGGGATTCCCGCGTACGCGGGAATGACATGTTTTATGAATAACATAGAATGTATGAAACTGGCTTTGGAAGAAGCCTATGCAGGGGTAAAGGAAGATCATGGCGGTCCTTTTGGAGCTGTTGTAGAGAAGAATGGCCAGGTTGTAGCGAGTGCGCATAACACAGTTTTAAGAGATAACGACCCCACGAAACATGCCGAGGTTAAAGCTATTTCGGAGGCCTCCCGAAAGCTGGGAACATTTGACCTGTCGGGATGCGTGATCTATTCAACAAATGAACCATGTCCTATGTGCTTTTCGGCCATACATTGGGCCAGGATAGATAAGGTTGTTTTTGGCACAAGCATAGAAGATGTCGCTAAAAGAGGGTTTCATGAGCTTATGCTGCCGTGTTCCGAAATAAAAGAGAAATCCGGATCTCTAGTAGAGATAGAGGCCGGATTTATGCAAGGCGAGTGCGAAGAGCTTTTAAACTATTGGGATAATATCCCGGATAAGAAGACCTATTGAAAGATTCCTCTAATATCACAGATTTTTTCTCGGATGGCGGCATTTTGTCCAGTCAGATGGAGGGGTATGAGCCCAGATCCCAGCAGGTTCGTATGGCTGAGGCCGTACGGGACTCCATTGATAAAGAAACCAATTTAATTGTTGAGGCAGGTACGGGTACAGGTAAGAGCCTTGCATATTTGGTGCCGCTTATTTATTGGGCGGTCCGCGAGGGGCGGAAAGTCGTCATTTCCACATACACCAAGGCTTTGCAGAACCAGCTTTATGTTAAAGACCTTCCTTTTCTGAGCAGGATACTTGATATAGATTTTAATTATGAACTGTGTATGGGTGCTGGAAATTACCTGTGTCTCAGGAAGGCTCATATACATCATGCCGTCAAAAAGTCATATTCAAACAAGGTCAAGGAACAGCATTCCAAAATACTTAAATGGAGAGATGAAACGGATACGGGACTTGTTACCGATCTTCCGTTTGAACCGGAATACAAGGTGTGGGATAAATTTTCCAGGGAAGCGGATATGTGCCTTGGCAAAAAGTGTCCCTTTAAAGATGAATGTTTTTATTTGCACTCCAGATATAAGCAGGCACAGGCGCATGTTATTATTACCAATCACGCTCTTTTGTTTACAGATCTTGTGCATGGGTCAAGGATACTTCCGGACTATGACGCTCTTGTCCTGGATGAGGCCCATACGGTAGAGGATGTGGCAACGTCGCAATTGGGTAAAGAATTCAATGGTATGGCATTGTCTTTTTTTCTGAGATCTTTACACCCGTTCTTGTCGGATAAAAATGTCGGACCGGGGGAGTATGGCAAATTGCGATCGGATCTCTCCGAAGTGAGGGCATGGATACATAAGGCGGAAAAGGCCTCAAAGGATTTTTTTGACAGAACAGAAGGACTGTTCGGTCGTGAGAGCGGGGTGAAGAAATTTGATCGCGGAGTTCTACCCACGGAGGATTTGTGCGCTTGTTTACTAGGGCTTTCTACCTCCCTGAGTGTTTTAAGCAGGGCCTGTAAAAATGTCATATTGAGGGAAGAGTTCCATTCCTGCGCGGAGAGAAGTGACAACTTTCTTGATGTTATAGATTTCATTTTCAGCAATGAAGAAAAAAGTTTTGTATACTGGCTTGATGTGAGGAGTAGGGGCAAGGATGTCGTTTATTCTTTTCACGCGGCTCCGGTCAATGTTAGCGGGCAGATGAGGTCCTATTTATTTGAGAGGATCTCGCCGGTTATCTTGACCTCGGCCACATTGTCAAGTTCCAGTTCCGCGGTTGATTTTAGCTTTGTGCGGAAAAGGTTGGGTCTGGACTATGCAGTTGAACTGTCTCTGGACTCTCCATTTGATTATTCCAAGAATGTTTTGTTATACGCGCCAAGACAGTTTCCGGATCCCAACAGCGACAGGGACGGCTATAAAAAAGAGGTAGTACAGCAGATCATGGATGTTCATGACATAATGGGCGGAAGGATATTTGCGCTGTTTACAAGTTATGAGATGCTGAATTATGCCGCCGATACTGTGCGCGAAAAAAGAGACGATATTAATATCCTTAAGCAGGGCGATCTCCCGAGATATGTTCTTCTGGATGTTTTCAAACAGGACCCCACGAGCGTTCTATTGGGGACCAGCACGTTCTGGCAGGGTGTCGATGTTCCGGGAACCTCGCTGGAATGCGTTATAATAACGAAACTCCCGTTCGCGGTACCTAGCGATCCAATAAATGCGGCCAGGATAAGAGAGATGGAACAAGAGGGCCGGAATGCTTTTCAGGAGTACCAGATACCAAGGGCAATAATGATGTTCCGGCAGGGATTCGGCCGGCTTATAAGGAGTAATAGCGATAGGGGAGTGGTGGTGATCCTGGACCCCAGGGTAAAGACCAAATTTTACGGCAGGCGCTTTCTCAAGTCTTTGCCGAAATGCAAAACGAGTAGTGATATTCAAGATATAAGGGATTTTTTCGAGCATTATCCCGGGGATCTGGAAGTGTGTCGAGATATATAGGAAATGTTGAAATATTGCAGAAGGTGTTGTATATTATTCTGTATATATTATATATATTAAATAATATTAAGAATAAAAGGAGGCAAACATGTCAGAAGGCATAACCGCGATAAATGAAAAAATACAAAAGGAAAGCAAGTTTGTAGAGGATCTTTTAAATGAGATCCATAAAGTAATAATCGGTCAGGACTATTTGATCGAGAGGCTTTTGGTCGGGCTTTTGGCCAATGGACACGTCCTCATCGAGGGGGTGCCGGGACTCGCAAAAACCCTGTCAGTGAGCGTTCTTTCATCCGCGATCAGTACGAATTTTCAGAGGCTGCAGTTTACGCCGGATCTTCTTCCGGCCGACCTTTTGGGAACTCTTGTATATAACCCTAAGGATGGGGCGTTTACAACTAAGAAAGGGCCTATATTTTCCAATATCATTCTTGCTGACGAAATAAACAGGGCTCCGGCAAAAGTCCAGAGCGCGCTTCTTGAGGCTATGCAGGAAAGGCAGGTTACGATTGGAGAAAATACCTATAAGCTTGATGACCCTTTTCTGGTCCTGGCTACCCAGAACCCCATAGAGCAGGAAGGTACTTATCCTCTTCCTGAAGCGCAGGTTGACAGGTTTATGCTCAAGATCAACATCGGCTATCCCTCGAAAGAAGAAGAGCACAAAATACTTCAGCGTATGGCTGTAACGAATAAAGAGATAGAGGTGTCTCCTGTCGTTTCGCCCAAAAAGATCATTGAAGTGAGGAATCTGGTCAATGAGATATATATGGATGAGAAGATCGAAAGGTATATTGTAGATATAGTATTCGCGACGCGTAATCCTAAGGATTATGGCCTGGATGATCTGGAAGGATTGATCGAATACGGAGCCAGTCCGCGTGCCAGCATAAACCTTGCTATTGCCGCCAGGGCATACGCTTTTATCAAACAGAGGGGGTATGTCACTCCGCAGGATGTTAAGTCCATCGGACCGGACATATTAAGGCACAGGGTTATCCCGAGCTATGAAGCGGAAGCGGAAGAAAAAACTTCAGAAGATATAATCAAAAGAGTTTTTGAAGAAATTGAAGTACCGTAAGAATGTAAAATTAAAAATCCAAAATGAAAAAATGGAAAATCAGGAATTCTGGAATAAAAAGATATAAGGTCTATGAGATTGCTTCGGGCCAGAGGCCCTCGCAATGACGTTTGACGAAATTTTGTAATTTTAAATTTGTATTTTTCTTTTTGGATTTTAACTTTTTAATTAAATTATGATACCTAAAGAAGTAATAAGAAAAATAAGGCATATACAGATCACGACCTCTCGAAAAGTTACCAATGTTTTCGCGGGCCAGTACCAGAGTGTCTTTAAGGGTGCTGGTATGGAGTTTGACGAAGTGCGTGAGTATACTCCCGGAGACGAGATCCGGTCGATCGATTGGAACGTTACCGCGCGTATGGGGCACCCCTTCATAAAGAAGTTTACGGAAGAGAGGGAGCTGACCATAATGTTGGTGCTGGACGTTTCTATGTCCAACAGGTATGGGACGAAAGGCCGTCTTAAAAGCGATCTGGCGGCGGAACTGTGTTCGGTTATAGCGTTCTCCGCTGTCCAGAATAGTGATAAGATCGGGATGCTTACATTCTCCGACAAGGTGGAACAGTATATACCTCCAAGGAAGGGGATGAGACATGTCCTGCGCGTAATAAGAGAGGCTCTTTATAACAACGCTGAAGGCACGGGGACGGATCTCAATCTCATACTGGAGCACCTGAACCGTGTCACAAAAAGAAACACTATAACCTTCATAATATCTGATTTTATGGCGCCCGACTTTAAAAAGAACCTTACGATAACCAATAAACGTCACGATGTTATTGCGGTGGATATTACGGATCCTTCAGAGAAAAGGTTGCCGAGTGCCGGGATGGTAAAGGTGCATGACAGCGAGACGGGGGACAAGTTCTTAATAGACACCTCAAACCCGGGGGTCAGACGGAAGTATGAGGACAATACTTCACGCTTTGATATCTGGAAGAAGGATGTTTTTTCTTCTTCCGGAGTCGATAGTATAGAGATAATGACCGACAGTTCATATGTCCAACCTCTGATACATTTTTTTAAGATGCGCGAAAGGCGAAGGGGTAGAAGGTGAAAAGAGCTTTCATAAATATATCCCTGGTCTTAATGACTTTTTTATTCCTGGTTGTTGTTGATGCATACGGTAAGGGCAATACTGTTTTTGTCGTGGCACAGCCTGACAGTTCTAAAGTGAACATAGGAGACAGGATAAACCTTACGGTTGATGTCGAGAACAACTCGGGGTATGAGGTGTCTTTTCCAGAGGTTCCTCAAAGTCTGGGTGATTTTAATTTTGTCGGCGGACATGAGGTTAAGAATAAGCTTGGCCTGGTAGATAAGTCTAAATATGTTTACGTTGTCAGCATATACACAACAGGAACACATGTTA
>CAYWDJ010000004.1:15156-35637 GCA_964457005.1 uncultured Planctomycetia bacterium | reverse complement strand
CCTTCGGGAGATATTACCGAATAGTACGCGTTCTCAAGAACGAATATCCTGTCTCCTACGCCTATCCCCAAAGCCCCGCCTGATCCGCCTTCTCCGATAACAAAACAAATTATGGGAACCGTAAGCCCCGCCATTTCACGAAGGTTATATGCTATAGCCTCGGCCTGGCCTCTTTCCTCCGCGCCAACTCCGGGATAAGCACCCGGGGTATCGATCAAAGCTACAACCGGCACCCGGTACTTCTCTGCCATCTTCATTACGCGCATGGCTTTTCTATACCCTTCCGGATGGGCGCACCCAAAGTTCCTTTCGATTTTCTGCTCAGTAGTTCTCCCTTTCTGATGCCCAAGAACAAGTATTTTTTGCCCATCTATCATACCAAAACCGGAGATCATCGCTTTATCGTCATAGAAATGCCTGTCGCCATGTATCTCAATAAAATCAGTACACAGCATGTTAATATAGTCTCTTGTGTAGGGCCTTTCGGGATGTCTTGAAAGCTGAACCTTTTGCCAGTTGGAAAGGTTTCCAAAAACATCTTTTCTGAGTTTTTCAAGTCTCTCGGTAAGCTTCTTTATCTCTCCCGTCAGATCAATATCTTCTTTTTGCGTAAAGGACTTCAATTCCTCTATCTTGTCCTCCAGCTCTATTATCGGTTTCTCAAATTCAAGTACTATAGCCATATCTCTTTCTACCTCTTTCTTGTTAGCTAACCTCTTCCGTCGCCAAAACCGTAGTATATTCCGCCTGCGCTTTATCTACCGGCGCCTCCGCCTTTTCTGCTTCTATCTTATCTTCTAATGAATCTACGATCTCAACTTCCGTCCCGCTCGGTATTATGTCAAACAATTCAATAACCTCATTATCCCGCATTCTTATACATCCCAGCGAAACCTGCTGCCCCATTTTGTCTTCCTTTTTGGTCCCGTGAATGCCGTAACCCTGCGCGGAAATGCCCATCCATCTGGATCCCAGTTCATACTCGTCGCTCTCGGGAGAAACTACAGCACCTACACTATACCATACGGGCTTAACAAGTTTTTCTTCAACCTTAAAAACCCCTACCGGAGTTGAGTTGTTCTTACCGGTCGAGACGATATATGTCTTAAAATGCTCGCCATCCTTGCTCAAGACCATCACATTCCGTGCCTTATCAATAAATAACGAGAATTTGGCGTTGACCACTTTCAATTTCTGTCCGACCCTTATAACATCTCCCTGAATTCCGTTTATTTTTTTGAGGAGCTCTATAGTTGTGTTGTTGTTTCGTGATATCCTGTACAAACTGTCTCCAGGCTGAACAACATATTCTATGCTTCCGTCTCCGATGACCCGTGACATCATATCTTCCATATTCTTGGCTTCGATCCGGGATCTTATATCCTCAGTCCCTTCCACCCAGGGATATTCACGGTCGAGTTTGCCGTAATACTGTACGGCCCTTTTCTGATCGCCATTTTCAAGATAAATTGACGAAACCCGCTTAAGGGCTTCACCGGAATACTTTGACCCGGGGTATTGGTTTATTACAGCCAGAAAAGTATTCTTGGCTTTTTCTGATTCACCCTTAGCCAGAAGCTCTTCCCCTTTCTGGTAGATAATGTAAGCATTATCTGTCAGATCAACCACCGGAGCGGCTTTCTGCTGATCAGGAGATACCATGTTGCCTATAAAAAAGGCTGCGGCGGCGACTATTATCACGACCGTAAAGACTATTATGAAAAGTATTTTTTTATTAAACAAGCTATTCTCCTGTTAGACCATTGCCCAGTACCAGTGGAACCCCAGAGATACAATAAAGCCCACTATTATACCGGCCACGACCTGAAGAGGCGTATGCCCGATCAGTTCTTTTAGCTTTTCCGGCTGTATAGTGTGGTGCTTGTAAAAGTCATCCATTATCTGATTAAGTATTTCCGCCTGCTGGCCCGTAGACCTTCTAACCCCCATAGCATCACAAATAACAACTATCGTGAACATCAGACTCAAAACAAATATGGTTGATGCCGTTCCCTCCATGAAGGCTACGCTGGTCGTAAGGGCAATAACCCCCGCAGAATGAGAACTCGGCATACCTCCCAGTTCAAAAAAACCTTTAAGACTGAACCTTTTCTCGCTCAGATAGGTTATCAACACCTTAAGCGCCTGAGCTATGAACCACGCAAAAAAAGTAGACAATGCTACTTTGTTATGGGCAAACGCCATAAATGATACACTTGGACTCATTTTTACTAAACCTCGTTTTTGTTTATATATCTTCGTAACTTATGTGCTTAATTATATTATAATAGTATATAAAAATCAAACCTTAAAGCTTCTAGTTCCATCTTTGATGCCTTATAAGGTCCAAAGCCTCACTTCGGGTCTTCTGACTGGTCCTGAATATACCCCTGACAGCACTTGTTGTAGTTATAATACCCGGTTTTTTGATCCCCCTCATGCTCATACACAAATGTTCGGCTTCAATTACCACCAGAACACCCTTGGGTTTGAGCTTTTTCATAAGAGTTTCAGCCATTTGTGAGGTAAGTCTCTCCTGTACCTGAAGACGACGACATAAAGTGTCAAGGACCCTGGCTATTTTGCTGAGGCCGGTTATCCTGTTGCCGTCCGGTATATACGCCACATGGGCCCTGCCGAGAAAAGGAACCATATGATGTTCGCACATGGAATAAAGGGGGATGTCTTTTAGAAGTATTATTTCATCATGTTCTTGCTCGAAAAATACACCTAGCTCATCCTCCGCCTTCTTATTTGTGCCTCCGAGTACATATTCGTACATATCGGCAACCCGCCGGGGAGTATCCTTAAGCCCGTCCCTTTTAGGGTCCTCACCTATAGCTTCAAGTATATCTATTACCGCTTTCTCTATTTTTTTCTTATCCATGTTACCTCCGTTACTTCATCACGTAGGAGGGGCCTCTGGCCCCGAACCTGCCCCAAACTACGCTATGTACACCCACTCTATCATGTTCTCATATTTTTCATTCACCATTCATTTTTCTGTTCGGGGCCAGAGGGCCCTCCTACGTCGCTCCTCGCAATGACAGACGTATGAGTTACTTTCCTATGCAAAACCCCGAAAAGATCCTGTCCAAAATATCGTCTTCTACCGCTTCACCTGTTATAAGCCCCAGGCTATGGACCGCTTCATTGAGATCGCTGGCCAGAAGCTCTCCGTTAAAACTCTCTCCCATACGTCCGGTTGCTCTCTTAAGGGTTTCCGCCGTTATTTCTAAAAGCCTCTTATGCCTTATGTTTGAAACAACAGCACCCTGCGGAATAGAACTGTCTCCGCCAAAAAGACTATCGCTGATAGCGTCTTCTACCCCATCAAGTCCTTCCTTCTTGAGAACGGAGATCTCTAATACTTTGCATCCGAAGTTATCTTCGACTTCTTTTTTTGATATCTCGGACGGCAGATCGCTCTTATTTGCCGCCACCACTATCTTCTTGTCTTTTATTGTACCAAATATCTCCTCGTCTTTCACGGATAGTTCCCTGCTCGCGTCTATGACGAAGACAACTACATCCGCTTCCTCGAGTTTTTTTCTGGACCTCTTTATTCCTTCCATCTCAACTCTGTCCTGAGTCTCTATAATTCCGGCTGTATCAGATATCTTTACCTTAACACCGTTTATATTGATGGATTCCTCTATAACATCCCTTGTGGTCCCGGCAATGGGAGTTACTATTACCCTCTCATGCTTGAGAAGAGCGTTCATGAGGCTTGATTTCCCGACATTCGGCCGGCCGCATATAACGACACTGGCCCCCTGCCTCAGAATGACGCCCTTATCAAAAGTTGCCATGAGCCGGTCAATATTATCAAAAGCTCCGTTGATCCTTTGTGAAACGGCATCCACCTCAGGAAACTCTACGTCTGCCTGTGAAAAATCTATGGTGAGCTCTATTGACGATAAAATATCGAGTATGTCATTTCTTAGGCCGCTTACCTCTTCGGAGAAAACGCCCTTAAGCTGGTCCACAGCTATGCGGCTTGAAGCATCTGTTTCAGCATTAATAATATCCAGTACCGCTTCGGCCTGGGCAAGATCAAGCCTTCCGTTCAAGAAAGCCCTCTTTGTAAATTCTCCGGGCTCGGCCACCCTGGCGCCTTGAGAAAGACATAGGCCCATGGTCTTTTTAAGCGGCATTACTCCGCCATGGCAATTTATTTCAACCACGTCTTCTTTCGTATAGGTCTTCGGCGCGTGCATTACCGCGACAAGCACTTCATCCACCAGTTCACCTGTTGCCGGGTCTTTTATTGATCCATAACTTACCGCATGCGACCGGGCTTCGGAAAGATTCCTGCCCGATGGAGCATGAAAAATAGATCCGGCTATACGTACGGCATCCGGACCGCTGATCCTGACAATGCCTATGCCCCCCTCTCCCAAAGGAGTCGCTATAGCCGCTATGGTATCTTTATTTACATTCATAAGTTTAGTAATCACCAAATTATCGTCATTGCGTAGGAGGGGTCTCCACACTTACCGTCATTGCGAGGGCACTCCACACTTACCGTCATTGCGAGGGCACATAGTGCCCGAAGCAATCCCTATAAAATCTCCCCATACAAATCTTTAAACTCAGGATTCACAGATTCAATCATTTTTAGTTTCTTCTTTCTAGATCCACCTTTAATTTGCTTCTCCCTGGCTATCGCTTCAACAATTGATTCAAAGCCTTCGTAATAAACTAACTTCTTAGCGTTATATTTCTTTGTAAAGCCATCAACAAACCCGTTTTTATGCTCATACACCCTCTTTACAAGATCACTTGTAACACCCGCATAAATGACATTGTTATTTACGTTGGTTAATAAATATACGAACCCTTTCTTTTCCATGATGTTTTAGATTGCTTCGTCGCTTCGCTCCTCGCAATGACGATTAAGTTCAGCCTCCTCGCAATGACGTTGGCTTGCCTTCGGCCTTCTCGCAATGACGATTAAGTTCGTCCTTTTCGCAGTGATTTTTGATGATATATATTTTTTCAACATTCATTGTTCTATTCGGGGCCAGAGGCCCCTCCTACAGCTTGGGGAGGCCCCTCCTACAACTTGGGGAAGCTCTTCCTCCGCATTGCAATCTTCTCGCAATGACGATTAAGTTCGTCCTTTTCGCAGTGATTTTTGATGATATATATTTTTTCAACATTCATTGTTCTATTCGGGGCCAGAGGCCCCTCCTACAGCTTGGGGAAGCTCTTCCTACGCATTGCAGTCTTCTCGCAATGACGATTAAGTTCGTCCTTTTCGCAGGGACTGATATCTGTTCATATTATCGCTCTGCGAACTTCACCTATCAGAAAAAATGATCCGGTAATCAGGATAAGATCGTTGTCTCCTGCCTCGAAAAACGCCAGGCCCAGAGCTTCTTTTACGTCCCTTGTAACCTTAACGTCTTTACCTGAAAAATATCCTCTCATCACAACAGGATCGGCCGCCCTGTCCATGTCCACCTTTGTAAGTATAACCTTATCAGCTGCCGGCGACAATGCACGGCAAAACCCTTCAACATCCTTGTCTTTAGACATCCCCAAAAGAAGTATTAATCTATCATATTTAAATATTGCTTCAATAGAATCTTTGAGCCTGGCGGCGCTTTCAGCGTTCTGGGCCCCGTCAACGACGATCCTGGGGCTGGATGCTAAAATTTCCAGCCTGCCGGGTATAAAGGCATCCTCCAATCCTCGTTTTAACGCTTCTTCATCCAGGTCGTCGCGCAAAAGCTTTTCACAAACACCGGTTGCTGTCATAGCATTCACGGCCTGGAATTCACCTGCCATATTAATGCGGCAGTCTTCGTAAGTTTTGTCTATACCTTTTATGCTGAGAGAGCTTCCTTCGGTATCATATAGGGCATCTTCGACCTGCATGTCCTCCCCGGAAACATAAAGCGGAACTTTTTCCCATAAACATCTTTTTTTGATTATGTCGGCCACTTGTTCTTTTTGCGGAGAACTCACACAAAAAGACCCTTTTTTTATTATTGCCGCCTTCTCACGGGCTATCTCTTCAAGCGTATCCCCGAGGACGTTCATGTGGTCATAACTTATAGGAGTAATAACGCTGGCTTCCGGCGCAAGGACGTTCGTCGCGTCCAACCTGCCCCCCAGCCCGGTCTCAAAAACAGCAAAATCCACCCCTTCTTTCTTAAAGAAAATGACAGCCATTACCGTAAGGGCTTCAAAATATGTGAACCCCGCCTCCGGCGTAACGACCTTTTCTATGGCCTCGGCACATTCCGCAAGATCCTCTTTTGATATTATTTCACCGTTTACCGCTATTCTTTCCCTCATATCCGTAAGATGCGGTGAAGTAAAAAGTCCCACCTTAAACCCATGTTCCTTCAATATTGCCGATATGAAAGCTGCCGTGGAACCCTTACCCTTTGTACCGGCTACATGTATGGACCGATAAGACGAATCCGGCTTCCCCATGCTATCCAGGACATCACGTATTTTTTTCAGGTCAAAAGTATCCTTCACTCCATCCATTCCAAGAAGTTCATAATTTGTGAAGGAACCTAAATATTTTAATGCTTTATTATATGTGCTCATGATAAACAAAACAGCCGGGAGAAACTCTCCCGGCCCGACCCTATAACTTACAGCTTAAAGCTTATAGCTTACAGCTATCTTAATGCTTGAAGTGTCTGACGCCTGTAAACACCATCGGAATACCGAATTTATCGCAGGCCTCTATCACCTCTTCATCGCGTATAGAGCCGCCGGGCTGGATAATGGCCGTTACCCCGGCTTTATGGGCTTCCTCTATAGAATCAGCTTTCGGGAAAAAGGCGTCACTGGCAAGTATCGCGCCTTTAGTTCTTCCCGCGGCTTTTCTGACAGCTATTATAACAGAGTCAACCCTGGACATCTGACCGGCTCCTATGCCGACAGTTTTTGTACCTACGGCAAGGACAATGGCGTTACTCTTAACGCTTTTTACCACGTTCCAGCCAAAAAGAAGTGATTCCATCAATTCATCGGAAGGTTTTGTCTTTGTAACTACCTTAAGGTCTTTTTTAGATATTTTTTTAGTGTCTGAGTCTTGTACCAAAGCCCCGCCTTTAAGCATCTTAATGTCGAGGGCCCCGGTTATCTCGAATGCTTCTTCGGGGACCTCAAGTATTCTGAGGTTCTTTTTTGCCGAGAAAACATCAAGCGCGCCTTCTCCGTAACCCGGAGCGACTATGCATTCGACAAAGTCGGCTTCATCAAGAACGATCTTGGCCAGCTCCGCGTCAACACTGCCGTTAAACGCCATAATGCTTCCAAAAGCGCTCAGCCTGTCGGAGTCTATCGCGTCCAGATACGCCTGTTCAAGAGTGTCTGCCGAAGCCGCGCCGCAAGGGTTGTTGTGTTTTACAACGCTTACTGAAGGTTTATCAAAATATTTTACGATGTCGATAGCCGAACTCAGGTCGACAAAATTATTAAAAGAAAGTTCTTTGCCCTGATATTGTTTTGCCTGTCCTATATTGAGTTCCGGTGAAGATACATTCTCATAAAAAGCCGCTCTCTGATGCGGGTTCTCACCGTACCTCATGCTTCTCGTCTTTTTAAGGCTTATGTCGATAGTCTCCGGAAGATCATCGTCTTCTGTTTCTTGAGCGCCGCATTCTTTGGCAAGATACTTTGCTATTAAACCGTCATAGTGTGCCGTTCGCTCAAAAACTGCAGCGGCAAATTCTTTTGCCGTCTCTTCCGAGACTTCACCGTCATTGGACTTAAGTTCGCTTATAACCTTCTCGTACTGGTCGGAAGAACTCACGACACAAACCGACTTATAATTCTTTGCGGCGCTTCTCAGCATGCTTGGGCCGCCGATATCTATATTTTCTATAGCCTCTTTAAGGGTAACTCCGGATTTGGATATGGTGGCTTCAAAGGGATAAAGATTGACTATCACCATATCGATAAGAAGAACATTGTTCTCTTCCGCCTGCCGCATATGTTCAGCATCGTCGCGGACAGCAAGAAGACCGGCATGCACTTTTGGATGAAGGGTCTTTACCCTGCCGTCCATCATCTCGGGATACCCTGTATAAGCGGCAACTTCCGTTACGGGAATCCCCATGGAACTCATTTTTCTGGCGGTGCCTCCCGTTGAAAGTATCTCTACACCAAACCCGTCCAGAACCTTTATTATCTCTTCAAGACCTGCTTTATCCGACACGCTGACCAATGCTCTCTTTATTTTCACTTTTCTCCTCTTACCTTACGCCCATAACTTTTATCTTAAGCTTTAAAATTTCTTTATCCTCTTTCAATTTGTCCATCTCAGCCATGAGCCTGGCTTTTTTATCCATCAGCGCCGCAAGCCTGTCGTTCCATGTCTGTATTTCTTCCTGCGTCAAAGAAAGCTGTTCTTTCTTATCAACCAGCTCGGTTATTTCTTCAATGTCGTTTTCAATATGACCGATATTACTTTTCTTGTGGCCGTATTCCCTCTCCGCTTCAAGAAGCTTTCTTTCAAGCTCACGTTTCATGGGCTGGGTCTGCCGTTTTACCCTTGAAACAGAATCGGTGTATTCATTCTTGATCTGGACCTTTCGTTCCTGGAGATCACGTATAGCAGAATTGATCTCATTGGTCTGTTTCAGATAGTCCATCCTCTTTTCGGCAAGCTCTTTCTGAAAAGCGTTTCGTTTATCAAGCTCACTCTGGAACGATGGATCGTTCACCAATATAACCTTCTCAACATCCTCCTTAGTCTCGGAAGAGCATCCGCTAAAGACAACAACGACAATAAGCAGGAAAAGGCCGGCTATGTTTTTTGTTCTTGAAGTGATCATGTTTTGCTTTTCAGAAAGTCTTTATATTCACTGATGCCGGAAAGAATGGCTACCGCGCCACCCAGGATCAGGATAATAGGTATAATGCCTTTTATTATGAACATGAACTCATACCACCGCGCGATAAGAAGGATCAGCCCCACAAGCGTTACTATAGCGCCTACCAACAGGCTTAAGATCTTCCCCATAATACACCTCCGTCTGGTTGTAAGCTATAAGCTGTAAGCTGTAAGCTATAAGCTGTAAGCTGTAAGTTACAGGTTAAATGTAGAATTAAAAACTAAAAATGAACAACGAGTATAACACAGTCTGTTTTTTTGTGTCAACCCGGCTTTATCCCCGCTTCCGCGGGGATGACACTCTTAAAATTACCTTAGAAAAAAAGTAGCTACATTAAGATAAATGAAAACACCTACCACATCGTTAAGGGTCGTTATAAGCGGGCCCGATGCAATGGCCGGGTCTATCTTGAATCTCTTAAAAAGGACAGGTATAAGTACGCCTACAAAATTTGACCACACAACAACGAGAAATATTGAAAGCCCCACGATAAAACCGACCACACTGTTCTTTTTCCAAAAATTAGCGAGAACCGTAAGCAATGTTCCGCATATAAGGGCAAGCCCCAATGCTATCTTGAACTGCCTCCAGATCTCCTCTCCGACCCTGCTTAGGTCCATGGTGCCCAAGGCTATCTCGCGCACAACAACAGTAGAAGCCTGCACTCCGCTATTCCCGCCTGTCGCGGTTATGACCGGAATAAAACATACAAGCGCTATTATCTCTTCGAGGGTCACTTGGAACATCTGTATGACAAGGCCTGTGATTATACTGCCTAGCATGCAGGTAACGAGCCATGGAAGACGGTTTCGCGTCGCCATAAAAGTGCTTTCTTTTCCCTGCTCTTCCTCTATTGTACCGGTCATGTGACTTATATCTTCGCCTCTCTCCTCGTCAACGACGTCTATGATATCGTCAACGGTAATACGCCCCATCAGGACACCCTCAGAATCTATAACCGGCAAGGACGCAACGTCATATTTCTTTATTATCCTGGCCGCTTCCTCCTGGTCGGCGTCCGCGTGGACATAATGCGTATCCTCTTCCATGATGGTTTTTATTTTGGTTCCTCTTTGTACAGTAAGAAACTTTCTGATGGGTACGGTCCCTTTTAATTTACCCTCCTCGTCAACAACATAGACATAAAAAACATCCTCATCAACCTCAAGGCTTCTTATGTGGCGAACAGCATCTTCGATGGCATCACTTTCCTTCACTACGACAAGTTCAGGATTCATAACGCGGGCTGCTGAATCTTCGGGATAGCTCAGGATCTCTTCGACATCTTGAGCATCTTCTTTTTCCATGAGGTCAAGAAGCTCTTCCCTTTCTTCCTTGGAAGCTTCTTCAATAATATCCGCCGCTTCGTCGACAGGCATCTCGTCGAGAACGCTGGAAAGAGTGCTTGAATCAAGTTTTTGGAGTATCTGGAGCCGCGACTGCGGATCCGTATCGTCAAGAACAACCGCCGCATCGGAGACCTTAAGGGAATTGAATATAACGACCTTTTCCTCGGGCGAGAAATCACCCAGGACCTCGGCTATATCTTCAGGTTCGGTGTGCTCGAGGAACCTTTTAAGTTCAACCAGCTCTTCAAGCTCCAAAAGCCCTTTTATCTGCTCCCGGATCTCCTCCATAGGAGGTTCACTTTTCTGAATATTTTTGTCCCTTCTGTCAGTCATAATAGTATTATTATACTTTTAATATCGGAAATGCCAATGTTTTTTTGTTTTCTTTACACAAAGGACCATGACTGGTATAATCATCAGGCTATGACTAGATCAGGAATTGTTGCCATATCAGGACAGCCCAATGTAGGTAAATCCACTATTTTGAACGGGTTACTCAAAGAGAAAGTCGCTATCGTAAGCAGGCGGCCCGAAACCACCCGTGACAATATAAGAGGTATTTACACCGAAGGAGACTATCAAATAGTCTTTATAGATACTCCGGGTATACACAAGCCCCATGACCTTCTGGGTAAGATCATGCTAACAAGGGCCCAGTCCACCATGATGGAATCGGAACTAATAGTTTTCGTGACCGAGAAAAAATGCGCCCTTAACTCTGAGGACGACAGGATAATTGACCGTCTACCGGATCCCTCTGAAGGCAAAAAAGTCATTCTGGTAATAAACAAAACGGATAGGATCCGGAACAAGGCAATGCTCCTCCCTCTCATGAAAAAAGCTGCGGAAAAATATCCTTTTGCCGAGATCGTTCCAATGAGCGCCTTAAAAGAAAAACATCTGGACGGCCTTATTAAAGTCATCAAAAAACATATCCCCGAGGGCCCTTTTCTTTATGAAGAAGATGAGCTCACGGACAAGACATATGAATTCCAGATAGAAGAGATCATACGGGAAAAAATACTGAAAACCACTTACCAGGAACTCCCTCATGCTGTCGCGGTATCGGTGGACCAGGTCCAGAGGAATGAAGACACCGATAAAAAGGAGATCTTCGCCACCATATATATCGAAAGGGCCAGCCAGAAATCTATTATCATAGGCTCCGGCGGCGAAATGATCAAAAAGGTCAGACAACTTGCACAAAAAGAGATAGGAGACCTCGTTGAGGAACCCGTACATCTTGAGCTATGGGTAAAAGTGCAGGAAAAATGGAAGAAAGATCCTAACGCTCTCCGGGATCTTGGGTATTCTGACTAGAGGCTGACTGCGGTTTGCAGATAGCTTTCCCACTCACGAACGCTTTCACTATAACCTAACAAACGTCTATGCCGCACTCGGCAAGATCCGCTATAAGAGCCTTGTGATCGGTAAATAGATGCGCCCTAATCCCCATGACGCGGGCGGCCTTGATAAGATCCTCCCTGTCATCGGTATAAAAGGTGTTTTTGGGGATGCTGCCGGCTATCTTAAGGCCCTCTTTGAAGATATCGGGATGTGGCTTCTGCCTTCCCACCTCGTGAGAAACGACATGATCATCAAGAAGCTCAAGAACCGTGAAGTTCTCCTTGATATACTCATAATGTGTCTCACAGGTATTTGAAAGGAGCACTAATTTTATCTGGGGATACTTTTCCTTGATCTTCTTTATAAGCTCTTCCATCTCGGGATACGGCAGGAACATGCTGTTAAATATCTCGTAGAAATCATGATATTTAATATCGCGCATCCTGAAGAGTCTCTTGGTCTTGCCATAAAACTGTGACGAAGTGAGCTCGCCTTCCATGTAGCGGTTCATGTTCTGTGAATCCAGCAGATATTCAACGAAGTTACCCTCTTTGATATCGGCATATTCTGAATATCCCTCCTCGGCTTTTTCCATGGCGAGTTTCACCAGAACATTTCCGAGGTCGAACAGTATGGCTTTAATTTCCTTCATAATTAATAGATCCTTCACTTCGTTCAGGATGACGTTACGTTTTAGATTGCTTCGTCACTGCGTTCCTCGCAATGACGTCATTGCGAGCGAAGCGACGCAATCTCTACAACTTATAGCTTACAGCTTATAGCTATAAGTTCCCGCCATGACGCGCTTCAAAGGCCTTTATACCTTTTTTTAGAAGAGTCCGGGAGCCTTCATACTCTATCTTTTCTATGGCGTCTTCCGCCCGGAACCACTTCGCTGTTTCTATCTCGCTTGTCTGAACCTTTATTTTCTCACGGGCCGATGCCTTAATAAGAAAAACGTGTACTTTTTTTAGAACGGTCTTCCCTTTAAGCGTATAACAATATTCCTGCAGGCCTATTTCTTTTATTATTTTTGTTTTCGTCTGGCCGGTTTCTTCAGCGATCTCCCTGAGAGCTCCCGCCTCCGGCGTTTCACCTTTTTCAAGATGGCCTTTCGGCCATGTCCAATGTCCGTAACTGTCCTTGATAAGCAGAACGCTGGTTCGGCCTCTTTCGGTCTTAACTACTACTCCGCCTGCCGCTATGTGTTTAACTGTCATACTTTTCCCCTTACCCAAACAACCCCCGGGGTTGTGGAACCCCGGGGGTTATTACGTGGTTAATCCAGGTCTATCATCATATCATCGTCGTCATCATATCTGGAATACCCGCCGGACCCCCTTGATGAATCCACCTGCCATACTTCATAATCTTCACGGTTGAGCTCTTCAAGAAACCTGCTTCTTCTGGCAATCACGCTGCCCATCTGATAGTCGTACCTTGTGAGAGGATGCAGCATATACAAATATTGCCTGGCCCTTGTAACGGCCACATAAAAAAGCCGTCTTTCTTCTTCCATCTCATTGTTTTCCTGCATAGCCTTTGGGTGAGGAAACTGCCCCTCGCAAAGCCCTATGACCATAACCGTATCCCATTCAAGGCCCTTGGCCTGATGTATGGTCGAAAGAACCAGATGCTCTTCTTCCTCCTCGGCACCAAGCACGGTTTCTCCTTTAAAACTCTCCCGGAGTGTCATGTCATTAAGGAATTCGGGCAGATTGGAATATTCATTTGAAAAATTGATAAGCTCGCGTATATCATCTATCCTGTCTTTACCATTCTCAAAGTTTGCAAGTATATGGGTCTCATAACCTTGCTCTAAAACGTTTTCAATAAGTTCGCTCGGCACCAGGTTACCCTCATGGGAGGTTAACACGCTCATGATCTTCTGGAACCGTTTGTACCCTTGCTGCGCCTTTTTAGGCACCACCCTGGAAAGGTCCTGGCTTCTTATGAACGGCAGCAGATCTCGGCCGCTATTTCTGAAAGCTTGATATATCTTTTCCGCGTAACCCGGACCTATACCGGGACAAAGAGTAAGTGTCCTGATCCATGATATCTCATCCATAGGATTAGCCACTACTTTTAGATACGCAAGGACGTCCTTTATATGCACCTGCTCGAAAAACCGGATGCCTCCTCTAACGATATAGGGTATACCCCTCTTTACAAGCTCCATTTCAAGCTCGGCTGATTGGTAGTGGGCCCTGAACAGTACGGCAATGTCCTTCAGGTCAGTTCCTTCTTCTCTCACCTCAAGAACCCTCTGCGCGATAAACCTGGCCTGGGAGTACGGATCCTGCACCTCGACAAGCGCCGGTTTCGAAAGCGAAGGATTAACCGCATGCAGCGCTTTCTCGAACTGGTTATCATTATTCAACAGAGAATCGTTGGCAAGATCGAGGATCTCGGGAGTTGACCTGTAATTTGTTTCGAGTTTATATATCTTTGACCCATCATATCTTTTCGGGAAACTGAGTATGTTCTCGACCCGCGCGCCCCTGAATGAATATATTGATTGCGCGTCATCACCCACAACAAGAATATTCTTATGATGCTCGGCAAGCATGTCGATAATATCAGCCTGCAAGAGATTCGTATCCTGATACTCATCTACCATAATATACTGGAACTGTTCTGCAAATCTTTGACGGGCCGCCGGAACCTTCTTAAGAAGCTGTTTCCACTGATAGAGAAGATCGTCATAATCCATATTAGCGGATGCCAGTTTCTTCTTATCGTATACATCCTTGATCGCGCGGATATCATCCGCAAACTTAGTGAAATACGGATATTTTTCTTCAAGCACTTTGGCTATTGTCTTCTTGGTGTTTACTGAAAAACTTATTATTGACTGGACGACCGAAGGCTTTGGAAAGTTCTCTTCCTTCGCCTTTGTCCCTATCGTCTTCATGCTCGCCTTTATCAGGTCTTTTGAGTCCTGCTGGTCCAGGATCCCGAAATCTCTGGGAAAACCTATTTCAGGCGCGTACATTCTTAAAGTCCTATTCCCAACATGATGGAAAGTCCCGCTCCAAAGCCCTTTGGGAGTATACTTAAGTATCATTTCCGTTCTGTCACGCATCTCACGAGAAGCCTTATTAGTAAAAGTCATTAGAAGGATATTCTGCGGAGGCACCCCTCTCTCCAAAAGATAAGCAAGCCTGTAAATAAGCGTACGTGTCTTGCCGCTTCCCGCGCCCGCAAGTACCAGGGACGGGCCTTCGGCCTTGGTAACTACCTCGTATTGATCCTCATTGAGATTACCTTTAAAATCTATATGCGTTTCTACTTTTCCTGTCGGTTCATGTAATATGTATTTTTTCACCGGGCTTCCTGCGTGGTTTTAGGCTTGAACTGCGCCTTTATATCCGTACGTGTAAAATAGTAAATGATCGAAAGTTCATACAATGTAACTATCGCCGTAAATACAACGGCATATTTAAAAACCGGGTCAATAAGTTCGGGGCTGAGGTCGGCTTTGGCGGAGAGTATAAACTCTCTGAAATTCCTAATAACAATACGATTAAGAAGAAGTCCAAGAATGACGCTTATGGAGGTCACTCCCACTATCAATTTTCTGGACCACTCCTCACGCCTGAGAAGCTTCGGGCCGCAGTATATCTGGGAGATACCGTAAAAAACAGTAAAAAGATATATCCCCATCACAAAGAAATGATTTATTCCCTTGAACATGATGGAAAAACTTTTAAAGTCACCCACGCCTAGAAGGTTATACACGCCAAAAAATATAAGCGTTATCCCGTATATCTTTATGCCTCTTGCCATATTAAACTCCCCAAATCTCCTTCGCGTATTCACTGACGGTTCGATCGCTCGAAAATCTTCCCGAATTTGCCGTATTGATGATCGATTTTTTAACCCAATCATCGGAACTCAAAAAGTTCCGGGAAACCTTCTTCTGCGTGAACAGATAATCCTCAAAATCAGCGAACACCATATAACTATCGTGCCAGATAAGGGAATCATACAACGGCTTAAAAATGCCTTTTTCAAATTGTGAAAAGAAATCTTCGCGCATCAAGCGCAGTATTTCCTGCAATACCGGGCTTTTCTTTATATAATCTCTCGGGTTATATCCTTTCTTCCAGAGAGCCTGCACCTCTTCGGCCTTAAGTCCGAAAGCGAATATGTTATCCTCCCCGACTTCTTCAGCTATCTCAATATTAGCGCCGTCCCACGTTCCTATGGTAAGAGCTCCGTTCAGCATGAATTTCATATTCCCTGTGCCGGAAGCTTCTTTGCCGGCGGTGGATATCTGCTCGGAAAGATCGCTTGCCGGAAAGATCTTCTCAGCCATCGAAACAGAATAATTCTCAAGAAACACAACCTTAAGCTTATTGCTTACATCAGGATCCTGGTTTATTACGTCGGCGATATTATTGATGAACTTAATTATAAGTTTTGCCATCGAATATGCCGGGGCGGCCTTACCGGCAACTATAGCGGTTCTCAGAACAACGTCCTTTGTCGGGTTCATCTTTATCTCCAAATATTGCGAGATAAGGTAAAACGCGAAGAGGACCTGTCTTTTATATTCATGTATCCTTTTGACCTGTACGTCAAAAAGTGAAGAAGGATCTACGATCACTCCCGTCTTGTTCTTGATATACCCGGCTAGTTTTTTCTTATTATTAAGTTTTACCTTTTTCCATTGCTTCAAGAAAGAAGCGTCATCCGTAAATTTCTCAAGCTGTTTTAGCTTGGAAAGATCTGTGTACCATTCTTCGCCTATCTTCTTCGTTATAAGCTCCGCCAGCTCCGGATTAGCTTTACCCAGCCACCTTCTCTGTGTAATCCCATTTGTCTTTGAGTTGAACTTACCCGGGTAGAACTCATAGAAGTCTTTAAAGAGCGTTGTTTTCAAGAGTTTTGTATGCAGCTTTGAAACACCGTTAACGGAATGACTTCCCACTATACAAAGATGGCTCATCCTCACTTTTTTCTGAGGACCTTCTTCGATTATCGACATGCGGCTAAGTTTGTCGAGGTCATGCGGATAATGACTGGCGACCTCCCTTAAAAAGCGTTTATTGATCTCATAGATAAGTTCCAGATGTCTGGGGAGAAGCTTCTGAAAAAGCTTAACCGGCCAGCTTTCTAATGCTTCTGCCATTATCGTATGATTTGTATATGCAAATGTTTTCTGGGTGATCTCCCAGGCTTCATTCCACACGATGCCTTCCTCGTCAAGAAGAACCCTGAGAAGTTCCACTATGGCAACTGTTGGATGCGTATCATTAAGCTGTATAGCTACCTTGTCCGGAAAAGTCTTAAAGTCATCATTATGCATCTTGAACCTGCGTATGATGTCCTGCACGGAAGCCGATGTAAAGAAGTACTCTTGCTTAAGCCTTAATTCAAGCCCCTTGGAAATGCTGTCACTGGGATAAAGAACCCTTGAGATATTTTCCGAGAATATTTTATTCTCACAGGCCTTTATATAGTCACCGTCATTGAAATATTCAAAGTCGAACTCGGCGGTACTTTTTGCCGACCATAACCTCAGGTTATTGACTATACCGTTCTTGTACCCGGGGACAGGGATATCATACGCCATGGCAAGAACATCGTCCGTGTCTACCCAATCCACACAGAACTTTCCACTCTTATCCATACGAGTAACTGTCTTGCCGTTAAAACGCACCTTGAGCGTAAACTCAGGCCTTTCGAATTCCCAGGGATTCCCCAGTCGCAGCCACTCATCAGGGGTCTCCACCTGATATCCATTAACTATTTTCTGGTTAAATATGCCGTAGTCATATCGAATCCCGTATCCGGTTGCAGGAATGCCCAAAGTAGCCATTGAGTCAAGGAACCCCGCGGCAAGCCTGCCTAATCCGCCATTACCCAAACCGGCATCTGTCTCTTTCTCGTAAAGGTCTTCCAGATCGATACCAAGCTCGGACATTGCTTCACGGCTCTCCTCTTCCATGCCAAGGTTAAGGATGTTGTTTCCCATAAGCCGGCCGATAAGGAATTCAAGCGACAGATAATACACCCTCTTACGATTCTCATCATGATATCGCTGCTGCGTAAGTATCCACCTTTCGATGAGCCTGTCACGTATGGCAATAGCTAGTGACCTGTAATTGTCATAATCCGTCGCCGTATACAGGTCTTTTGCAAGCGCAAACCTGCGGTTGTGCATAAAATCGTCTTTCAACTGCTCAACCGCAGTCCTTTTTATTTTTTTCTCTTCCATGTTTTCCATTTTAGATCGTTAATTTTGGATTTTTAATTTTTAATTTCCCTCATACCCCAAGAAGCTTTAACACATCTTTTACCGGGGCAGTGGCTACGCCTATAACAGTGTCGGCACCTCCGTAGTAAAGAAAGATAGTATCCTCTATCCTTACCGCACCGCAAGTAAAAGTCACATTGGGCACGACACCGTCTATTTCATAATCGGTTTCCGGCTCGAGAAAAGGCTTGTTGTATCTGGCTATTACCTTGCCTGGATCCTTCAGGTCGAGCAAAGCTACTCCAAGACGGTACTGCATATTCCTGTCAACACCGTGATATATCACTATCCATCCTTTATCCGTCTTTATGGGAGGCGATCCTCCGCCTATCTTAAAGAACTCCCAATCGAATTCAGGGCTCATAAGTATCTTCTGGTTCTCATATGTTATCATGTCATCTGAATATGATATCCACATATGAGGCGGGATCCTGTGCACCATGACATATTTACCGTTAATTTTTTCGGGGAAATAGAAAGAGTTCTTATTGTCTACCCTGAAAAACGGATATGATCTTTCCGACCAGTTCCACTTCTTATTCAAAAAATCTTCAACGGATATAGAGGCTGTCGCGAGCTGAACCCCCGTATGGCCGTTCACCATACCGGCATTCACGCCATAAGCGGTATAGCAAAGATATATCCTGTCGCCTATCCTTGTAAGGCGCGGGTCCTCGACTCCCTTGCAGTCAAGATCACTGTCCGTAGACGGGCCAAAAACGGGATAATCAAGCCTTTCATCTATTGTGTACCCGTCTTTACTTGAGGCATACCCGAAACGGGAAATGCCGTTCTTGGCCGCCTGGGCCCTGTAAAGTATATGTACCTTACCGCCCTCGTAAATTGCCGCACAGTTGTATACCATAACCGACTCCCATGAGCTGCCCTCGATAGGTGCGAGTATCGGGTTACCCTTATATCTTTTCATTACCATTATATCCTCCTTTTATCCTTTTTTCTTCTTGAGAAGTATCTCAAAGAGCTCGAGAAATTTCTTTGCCGTAGGTTCCGCCGCCTTATCATCAAGATAGTCCACTATCGCCCTTTGCTGGGCCTGGTATTTCTTACCTTTTGTAAAAACATCTACGAGAATATTTTCCAATTGATAAAAATTCCTGTATTTTATCACCTCGCGGTCGAACGAATATACAAAATCCGATTCTAACGCGATGGTGGGGCAACCTGACCCCATGCATTGAAAAACGGTACTACCGACAACCACTACGGGCATATTGGGTTTATTGTATATCATGCAATCCGCGGCATGCAGATAATCATAGAGAAGATCAAGATCGGGGGACTCTTCAACTATTTTTATTTCTACTTTGGATTTGTCTATAATGTTGTTGTATTGCTCTAGGACCCTCTCCACTTCGGTAACAATAAGTAACAGCGGGTCATAATCATCCACCAGCCTGTCCAGAACCATAGTGGCGTTAAGAGCATGCTCGGCGGCCTGGCCGAACATAAGGACTATATTTCTCCCCAGCGGCAGCCCAAGTTTCTTTCTGGCCTCATCCTTATCCCCCACTTTTAGAGGATATGACGGATATGGTATTATGCTCAGCTTCCCTTCCGGATAGGCGGCCTTAAGAAAATTATAATACCTGTCATCGAAACATACGGCATGATCCCAGTCAAAACGAAAATATTCCGGTTTGGTCGAAAGGCTCCCATCATGGACTACGTTCACTGTTTTGGCTTTTTTCCGTATTTCAGGAAAAATACTCAAAAGCTGCGGCAAGGGAAGCATTCCCAGGTCTTCCGCGACAAATATATCATAATCATTTTCCAGCAAAGGGGCGGTATCCATAAGAGGATGCGGGTCGCCGTACACTGTGAAACATCTGTGAACAAAATCTTCCTCGTCCCTGGCATCTTTCGTTAAAGCCGTCCCATGGTAACTGTGCCTGTAAAAAGTAAAGACCTGCAGGTCAACACCCATATCCTTCCAGGCCCTGCCGAGCAGCTCTGCGTGAATAGATGCTCCTGAGTCAGTATTCCATGCGCCTATCATACCGATCTTCATATTAACCCCCTTAGCGTATTAGGTTCCATCGCTTACATTAATATTATACGTAATATACGGCGCAACTCAATCAAAATCGGTGGGCACAAAAAAAGGGCGCATATAAATGCACCCTTTTAAACTTATAGCTTAAAGCTTACAGCTTATAGCTTACCTTGCAACTTCTGTCTTAAGAAGCTTCTTCTTGCCGGCCACCTTAAGAAGATCCCTTACTTCCACACTTGTCATGCGAGTAAGCTTTTCTTTTTCATACCCGGCTGCAATAAGCCTTTTTATCTGGGAATTCACTTTCCCGATCTTTGCCGCCCCTGTTTTCTTGGGACGTGAACGATAATTCTGACGAGGTTTCATCTGTCTATCTCCTTCTATATAAAGCAATACCAACTACTAATCATCAACTATTAACTACAATGAACTTGATATTATACATATTTACAGGTTCTTTTCAAGCTTATTCGCTCGACTGCGTCTCGCGGCACCTTCTGTATCGCCTTGTGAGTGCGCACGGTGTCCAGGCGCAAGTTATATCGGAGTACCTGGGTTCCTTCCATATCACCTGTTGTGTAGCACGGTGTCCAGGCGCAAGTTATATCGGAGTACCTGGGTTCCTTCCATATCACC
>CAYWDJ010000004.1:0-15056 GCA_964457005.1 uncultured Planctomycetia bacterium | reverse complement strand
CAAGTTATATCGGAGTACCTGGGTTCCTTCCATATCACCTGTTGTGTAGCACGGTATCACCGAAATGGAACAAGCCGGGATGTGCCTTTATTCCAATCGTTACAATACAGATATCGTCCCTGAACGCCCCCTCCTTAAACATGGAAAGAGCCTTCATAAGGCTTTCGTTAAACTTAACCGGCACCAAGCCTCTATTGGCTTTCAAAAAATCTTCGACCCTTTCCTCTCCGTATTCCTCCTCCGCCTTTCCGAACGTCTCCGTCACTCCATCGGTGAAAAGAAGTATCCTGTCTCCATCTTCTACATTGATCGTCTCTTCGTATATCGTCTGATCCACGCTAGAGATACCCAGGAGAGGCGCCTGTGACTTCATTTCTTCGATACCCTTATCTCCGGTTCTCAAAAGAAGCTGGTCAGGATGTCCATAATTAGAATATGTGAGTGTCATCTTTTTAAGGTCCAAAAGGCCGCAGAAAGCGCTCAAATACATGCCTGATGACCCAAAATCTTCTTCTATAAATTCATTCAGTTCCTTTAAAAGCTCCCCGGGAGAAGATCCGTCTTTGGCCAGTCTTTCATACTCAGAATGTATCCTATTGACCAGAAGTGCCGCCGGGACCCCGTGCCCGGTCACATCGGTGATTATAAATATAAGCTTATCATTTTCAAGAAAATTGAATTTCGTATAGTCTCCGCCGATATAGTACACCGGCAGATACGTAACAGCAATGTCTACAAGTTCAGTACTCTCAGAATCGGGAATTATGGTCTTGTGTATTTGTTTGGCAAGCTTAAGCTCGTCTTCCATCTGCTCGCTTTTCTCTTCGACCTCCTTAAGGAGAACAAAGTTGTCAACATCCCTCTCCGTCTCGTTCTTCCTGACAACCAAGCATATCAAAAATGCCGTTGTCAAGAACAGAGCACCCTCGAAAAAATGGTTTATATCGAACAGCTCTTCGGGAGTTGACGGCATATATTTTATTTTCAAGAATGTAATAAAAAAGCCCGCCAAATGAACCGCGAATATGGGAATCACCTCAATGCCGCGCCATGGAATGGTAATAGATATCAGGAACAAGCTGAACACAAATGTGGATGCGATGAGGAGAGGATTATCCTCGTATACAATGCTGACCTTAACGATAAAAACTACCAGAAGAACAATAAACGCGAACGCGCATACTTTAGACGCAAAAATGGTTTTAGCTTTACCGGTGAGAAAAATTATAAGGCCGGATACCGCAACCAGGACAAGACCTATTATAACTTCAAGCCTCGAAAAAGAGTTCGGCCTGGTAAGAAGCCCGCCCATCCAGGTAAGGAAATATACCGACACCACAAGCGCACAGTACAACTTGATACGGGTGCTAATGAGGGTCTTCATCTGCCCCAGGTATTCCCCTATATATTTTTTGGGTATTTTCTTATATATATCAATCATTATTTCCACCTTATACATCTGACAATATCATAAACCGCCGTGTAGAGCAAGGTATAAGCTGTAAGCTATAAGCTGTAAGTTTTAAGAATGAAATTGCCGGATACTTCCCCTTCCCCTCAAACCCTCGAAGAACGAGTGCCGGACTTGACCCTCATTTATCCTTGTGTTACAGTATTCTCATGCTTAAGGACCTTAAAAAAGATATAGACAAGGGTTTACGGGACTTTGCGGTAGAGCTGAAGAAGAAATACTCTATCCACAACATCTCCCCTATCCTACACGATGCTATCAAAGACTTTATCCTGAGAGACGGAAAAAGGATACGTCCCAGTCTATGCATGGTCACCTATATGGGATACACAAAAAAAAGGACATTCAAGTACGATAAACTCGTCCGTTCGGCCCTATCTCTTGAACTTTTACATGATTTTCTTCTTATCCATGATGATGTTATTGACAAATCCGAACTCAGGCGAGGCAAGCCCACTATGCACCGCATGATGAATAAATCCTACAAAGCGGGAAAGGACAACGAACTTGGACCTAATCTCAGCATTGTCGCCGGAGATATGATATATGCTTTCAGCATAGACACGTTCCTCTCCCTGGATGAAAAACCTGCCCGCAAAGAAAACGCACTGATCGATTTCACAAAGGCCGCCATCTATACCGGGGGAGGCGAATATATTGATGTCGTTAACAGCGTAACACCTATAGATAAGGTCACCGAACAGGACATATATATGACCTATATATTGAAAACGGCAAAATATACGTTTGAATACCCAATGGTAATAGGAGCAAAACTCGCTGGAGCCCCGGCAAAAGAAATACAGAAACTCTCCAGCCTTGGGATACTTCTGGGCGAGGCCTTCCAGATACAGGATGACATGCTTGATATCTTCTTCACGAGCAAAGAGATAGGAAAAAGTGCTCTTTCGGACCTTGAGGAGTCAAAAAAGACACTTCTCCTCTGGAAAGCTTACAATGACCTTGGCGCCGCGGACAAAAAGACCATTAGAAAACTCCTGGCCAAAGAAAAGAAAACACACAAAGACCTCTTGGTTGTCAGAGATCTTATAAAAAAATCAAATGCCGACAAATATTGCGTCAGAAGAATATCCTCCCTCCTGAATGAGGCTGTATCCATATCAAAAGGCCTCAAGATGAAGGACAAGTACAAGGCGGCCATCGAGGAATTATTAACTTCCCTCATTTCTAAAAACAAGAAATTGATCAAAAGAATACAATGAAAGTAACTATCGCCAAAAGTTCAGGTTTTTGTTTTGGAGTAAGGAGAGCCATAGATCTAAGTAAGTACCTCGCCTCTTCAAAAGATAATGTATATGTTCTCGGGGACGTTGTGCACAATACCTTTGTCGTTAAGGACCTTGAGGACATGGGCCTCAAAAAGATAAAGCAGATCCGCAAGCAAAAGAAAAACCCCATTCTTATCATAAGAGCACATGGAGCGACTAAAAATACTTTTGAAAAAGCCATAGCCTCAGGATATAAAGTCGTAGACGCGACCTGCCCCATGGTACAAGATATCTACAAGATCGGCCGCAAGCTTGAAAAAAACAACAAGATCATTATTATCGGGGATAAAAACCATGACGAGGTCAAAGGCATAGCCGGACAGCTGAAGAAAAGATCCATAGTGATAGAATCTCCAAAAGATGTTACAGCGAAAAAACTGTCATCAATAAAAAAAGCCGCTGTTATAACCCAGTCGACCCAGTCCATTGAAAACATAGAGGCCATAATGGGGAAACTTGCTGCTGTCATCCCTGACGTCACGCTTCATAATACTACGTGCAGAACGACCATTATTAAGCAGCAGGAGATCAAGTCCCTCCCCAAAAAAAATGATGTTATTATTATCGTAGGCTCAAGAACGAGCGCCAACACAAAAAGACTTTATGAGATCTCCAGGACCCTGAACAAGAAGACCCACTGGGTAGGCTCCGCAAAAGACCTTAAAAAAGCCTGGTTCAAAGGCGCTGAAAAAGTAGGCATTATGTCAGGGGCGTCAACTCCCGACAAGATAACACAGGAAATCGCTAAGAAACTTAAAACCCTATAACTATGTACCTTATAATAGACAACTACGACTCTTTCACCTACAACCTTTATCAGAGTTTTTCCGCAAAAGGAATAAAGCTCCTGGTTAAAAGGAACGATGAAATAAGTTTGGATGAGATCGCGGAACTCAATCCTGATAAGATCATAATATCTCCCGGACCGAAAACTCCTGATGAAGCAGGAATATCTAACGACGTCATCCGGAATTTTGGAAAAACAACGCCGATACTCGGGATCTGCCTCGGGCATCAATGCGCGGTAAAGGTCTTTGGCGGAAAGATCGACAGGGTTGACACCATAGTCCACGGGAAAACATCACCGGTACTTCATGACGGTAAAGGTATCTTCAAAGATGTGCCCTCTCCTTTTCTTGCCGCCAGGTACCACTCACTCCTGACCCATGACTTGCCCGGGTCCATGGAGGTCTCGGCACGAACGGAAGATGAAGTGATCATGGGAATCAGGCACAGGAACTATCCGGTGATCGGACTGCAGTTCCACCCGGAGTCTTTCATGACCGAATCCGGGAACCTATTGATAAAGAATTTTATACGGATGTAGAATAGATCCCCGCGTACGCGGGGATGACACCAGAACAGACATGGAAAAGTATTTACCTAAAATAAAAGGCATACCCGTAATAGACACGCTGCCCCTTGAAGGCTCAGCCGAAAGTGTTTTTGAATATTTTTCATCACGACCGAATTCTTTTTTGCTGAACAGTGCCCTGGGAAGCGACTCGGGGAGATACGCATTCTTAGGCCTCCATCCTTTCCTCTCTTTGAAGCATAAGTCCGGAAACACTGAATTGCATTTCGGAAAGCACAATCTTTTATCGTCGGGAGACCCCTTTGACCTTTTGGATTCCATAATCAATACATATAAGATCGAGAATCCCACTCCGCTCCCTTTTGTCGGCGGAGGCATGGGTTATTTTTCATATGACCTTAAGGACACCCTTGAAAAGCTCCCCGGAAAAGCCTCAGACGACCTTTTGCTTCCGGATATGTACTTTGTCTTTTACAAGGTCTTGTTGATCTACGACAAGCTGCGGCCCGGGAACATTTATTTCAGCATACTTAATGTTGAAGACGGATCGGACCTCAAGGCTTCCGATATCTTTAGAGAAATTCGGTCTGCCGCCGGAGCTCCTTCATCTTCCGGATCGGCCACAATTGACAGCACAGACCTTATCTCTAACTTCACTAAAAGTGAATATCTATCTGCCGTCAATAAGGTGATCGACTACATTCGTGCTGGAGACATATATCAGGCATGCCTTACGCAGCGTTTTAAAACAACCTGCTCAGCCGCACCCTATGATCTGTATAAAAGATTGACCAAAATAAACCCCTCCCCCTTCAGCGCATATCTGAACTGTGGAGATCACCAGATCATATCTTCGTCTCCGGAACTGTTTTTAAAGGTGGCCAATAACATTGTCGAAACCAGGCCAATGAAAGGGACACGTCCAAGAGTAGATTCAGAGGAGAAGAACAAGGAGCTGCGAGAAGATCTTTTGAAAAGCGAAAAGGATGCCGCGGAGCTCTCTATGATAGTGGATCTTGAAAGGAACGACCTGGGGAAAGTGTGCAAAGCGGGAACGGTAAAGGTTACTGAACATCGCAGGATAGAAGAATATCCCACAGTGTTCCAAACCATTTCAATAGTCAAGGGCCTCCTTGAGAAAGATACAGGCCTAGTGGATGTCATAAAGGCGGCTTTTCCCGGAGGTTCCATAACGGGCTGCCCAAAAGTTCGCGCAATGGAAATAATAGATGAACTTGAGCCTACGCAAAGACATGTATATACAGGCTCGATCGGATATCTAAGTTTTCACGATACAATGGAACTTAATGTGGCAATTCGCACGCTTTTAATGAAAGGTAATAATGTTTATTTTCAGGCAGGCGGCGGCGTGATTGCCGATTCGGATCCTGAATCCGAATACGAGGAAACTCTCCATAAAGCTAAAGCAATGATGGATGCTTTAGGCTCTCGCCAACATTGTATGTAACGCGTCCATTATCTCTTTGGGCGGGAACAGGACAATATCTATAGCTTTCATGACACTTCCGACCCGTTTTTATTCGAAGAAGTTACCCAGCAAAGAACATACCCGACCAAGGTTCCCTCGATCCCTCCGAGCAATATATCTGAGGGATAATGGACGCCGACATATGGCCTTGAAATAGCGACCAAAAATGCCAGGCCGTAAAAAATGTACCATCTTTTAAAATATTTTGTAAGGATAAACGCCGCCATGAATGCCATAGTGCTATGCGTTGACGGACAGGAATACCCTCCTGCTTCGACAAGCTTATTTACGTCCGGAAGCACCATAAATGGACGGGGTCTGGCAATTATTGCCTTCACAAAATGATTCAGCTGATATGCGCCTGTAAGCCCGGCCATAAGAAGCACTCCGCACACAGCCTTCCCCTGGCGTCTAAAAAAAAGCAATATTACCGCGACCAAAAAAACTCCGGTGGTTCCGACTTCCGTAAAGTACGGCATAATAGCATCCAATACCGGATTATGACATGTATCGTTAAAAAACCTAAAAACCATATGATCTATGTTTTGCAGCATATTTACCCTCCGAGGTTACGCGTTAAAATATTCTCCCAAATACCGTTCTTTTGCAAAAACTCGCCCTCTTATTTATTAGTCTCCCGCTATAATCGTATTTATTTCAGGCTCATCCTGTATTGTATTGTGTATCACACATTTACCCATCGCCGCCATAAGCGCCTTCTTCCTCGCGCCAAGCTCGGCATTTGGTACTGTAACCGTAACGTCAATCTTGCCTATACGCTGATGATCTTCAGAATAATCCCAATCCACATCGATTGCAAAACCTTCCGTGTTCAGCTTGGCCGTATGAAGATAGCTTGTAGCGTATATCCCCATACACGTGGCAAGTGAAGTTATAAATAATTCGGAAGGCGTCGGTCCGGCATTCTCGCCGCCCTTTGTCTCGGGTAGGTCCGTAATAATTGCATGATCCCCTAGTTGAGTTTTAAAAGACCTCCCACCGGTGTATTCAACCTGTACTTTCATATAATCTCCTTTATTACAGCTTAAAGCTTATAGCTTACAGCCAAACTGGTGTTTCCTTCCATTACATTATATAATATTCTCATGAAGGCTCAAATACTCTTTTCCGTAATAATACCCACACACAATAGAGCGCAGCTTGTCAAAGTTGCTGTAGACTCTGCCCTGAACCAAACCTATCCGACTTTTGAAATTATAGTGATCGATGACGGATCGACCGATGAGACCGGTGATGTTTTATCAAGTTACGATGACCCCAGGCTGCAGGTCATCCGCCAGAAAAACCACGGCGTTTCGCATGCGCGTAATCATGGCCTAAAAATAGCTTCCGGAAACTACTTAGCCTTTCTTGATTCTGACGATAAATTTGTTCCGGAAAAACTAGAAAGAACAGCCGCCTATATTAACGAATTTCCCGATGTCCCCATTTTCCACACAGAAGAGACATGGTACAGAAACGGGAAACTTCTCAACCAAAAAGAAAAACACAAAAAACCTGACGGCAATGTCTACGCAAACGCTCTGCCTATATGCTGCATAAGCATATCTACGGCTGTCATAAAGCGCGAAGTATTTGATATGATCGGTTCCTTTGATGAAACACTGGAAGCCTGCGAAGATTATGATCTCTGGTTAAGAGCCACAAATAAATTTCAAATAAAACTGATACCCGAGTATCTTACCATAAAGGACGGCGGCAGACCGGACCAACTTTCATCGAGTGTCTGGGGCCTCGACAGGTTCCGCATAAAAGCACTTGAAAAAATGCTGCTCTCGGGAGAGCTCAGCAAAGAACGATACGCGCTGACACTTGCTGAGCTTGAAAAAAAATGCAAGATCTTCGCCACAGGCTGTGAAAAACATGGCAAGTCAGACATCGCTGCCGGATACCGCACCCTCCCCGACAAATTAAAACAGCTATAAGCTATAAGCTTTAAGCTGTAAAGACGAGTCGCTCCGCCCAACAACCTATAGCTTACAACTTACAGCTTATAGCTTATCTCTCTATCTTGAGCGGATCTGATCCCGGATTCCAATCCATGGTGCGAATCGGATAAGGAATGGTTATCCCCTCTTCCTTGAACTTCTTGTGAAGGCGCTTTATAAATTCATGTTTAATAAGATATTTATCCATAAATTCTTTGCCGCGAAGAATTACTGTAAAGTCTATACTGGAATCATTAAACGTATGGTACCGGATAAACGGCGCAAAGTCACTAACGCCACCTTCAAGTTCAGTCAGGACCTCTGTCGCGACGCCAATTGCCACTTTTTCTACATGCTCAAGATCTGAATCATAATGGACTCCGACCTGGACATAAACTGACATTTCTGTCTCCGGATAATAATAGTTACGTATGGTGGAGCTAACAAGTATTTTGTTCGGGACAACAACCACATTATTAGGAAGCATCCTGACCCAGGTGGATCTCCACCCTATCTTTTCAACATACCCCTCTTCTCCGCTTTCCAGTTTAATGAACTGGCCGACCTTTATGGGCCTGTCCGCCATGATCTGAACACCTGAGAAAAAATTCTCTAACGTAGGCTGAAGCGCCAATGCCACCGCCAATGAACCTACGCCAAGCGATGCCAATATCGGTGTTATAGCTACCCCGCAACTATCCAGGACAATTAAAAGGCCCAGCCCCATCACAACAACCCTGATAGCTACATGAATAACCCCGCCGGAATGCTTTAGAAGCTCGTTACTGTCGGCATAATGTTCAAGAAACCCTTTAAACAGTTTGTCGACAAAAATAATTAATGCTATTATTGCCGTAGCCTTAAAAACAATATCAATGAGCTGCAAGATCTCTGTGTCCATCTTAAATTGGAAAATATTATCCAGGACAAAAGCGCCGCTTACAAATATGATCAAGGTTAAAGGAAGATCGGCCGCCTTAATAAAAACGTCATCCAGCTTGGTCTTTGTGTTCATAGCAAACCTGTGTACATGCGCGAAGAAGACCCTTTTCATAAGAAACAGGACAGTAACCCATATGAAATAGAATACCGGGACATAATACATAGCTGGAATGCTAAACCCAAAAATTGTTAGATCTTTCATAGCTCCTCCTGAATAAAAAAGGGTCAGGCCTACATAAGACCCGACCCCTTACTTATAGCTTAAAGCTTACAGCTTACATATTACGCTTTGTTAGCGCTGCCAAGAACACTTTCGTTCTTGCTCTTATACATCTCTACCAAGGCCTGTCTGGCAGGGCCCAAGTACTGACGAGGATCGAAATGACCCGGCTCATCGACAAAATGCTTCCTTATCGCCGCTGTCATCCAAAGTCTTCCGTCTGAGTCAATGTTTACCTTACAAACAGCTGACTGTGTAGCTTCCCTGATCTGATCTTCCGGTATCCCGATAGAATCTTTCAGAGTGCCGCCATTATCATTTATGATCTTAACAGCTTCCGTAGGCACGGATGAAGAACCGTGAAGAACGATCGGAAACCCGGGTATCTTTTCTTCGATCTCTTTCAGTATCTCGAACTTAAGTGCAGGCGGTATATATACACCATCCGCATTCAGAGTGCACTGCTCCGGCTTGAACTTATTAGCGCCATGAGATGTCCCTATTGAAATGGCCAGTGAATCAACCCCTGTCTTCTTTACGAATTCTTCTACTTCTTCAGGCCTTGTGTATGTGGATTCCTCCGCAACAACATCATCTTCTATGCCGGCCAGAACACCAAGCTCACCTTCAACTGTAACATCAAACTTATGGGCATATTCAACTACCTTTTTTGTCAGCTCAATGTTCTCTTCGAAAGAATGATGTGAACCGTCTATCATAACCGAAGAAAAACCGGAATCTATACATGATTTACACAGCTCAAAAGTATCTCCATGATCAAGATGCATAGCGACCGGCACTTCCTTAACGCCCTTTTCCTTTGCCATTTCCTTCATCATCGCAACCGCACCCTGTCCCAAATATCTGAGAAGTGTCTGGTTAGCATACTTGCGGGCACCGCTTGATACCTGTATAACGACCGGTGACTGTGACTCGACACATGCTGTCATTATTGCCTGCAGCTGCTCCATGTTATTAAAATTATATGCCGGAATAGCATATTTGCCTTCCATTGCTTTTGCAAACATATCTTTTGTGTTTACAAACCCTAGTTCTTTATAATCTACCATACTGTCGTCCCTTCCTTCTGTTCAACTAATTTTACCCAAAATTAACAATATCATTTAAGGGCTTATTTTATCAATTTTTCTATACAATACAAGTAAAAAAGCAGCAAAAAGGCTAAAAAGTGCCCAAGAGAGCCCTATTTGCCGAAAGGTGATATTTCTCTAAGTCTATTGATAACAGGAGGCAGATTCTCTATAACGTAATCTACTTCCTCTTCTGTGTTGTAGCGGGAAAGACTGAATCTCGTTGATCCCTGTATATACGTAAAGGGAACACCCATTGACCTCAAAACATGAGATGGGGACAATGACCCGGAAGTACACGCGGATCCGCTTGACGCGGCTATATGCTTCTCATTCATCATAAGGAGAATAGCTTCACCTTCAATGAACTCAAAACCAATGTTTGTCGTATTTGGGAGTCTGAACTCTTTAGTCCCGTTAACCTTAGCATGTGGTATTTTCTCCAGGAGTCCTGTCTCAAGACGGTCTCTCAGTGCTGCCACATGGGTCATCTCCGTATCAAGCTCTTTCAACGCGAGTTCACAGGCAGTGCCAAGGCCTACAATTGATGCAACATTTTCAGTTCCACCCCGCCTGTTGTTTTCCTGATGTCCACCTATCATGAAAGGTGTGTATTTTGTCCCCCGTCTAACATAAAGAGCTCCTACGCCCTTGGGGCCGTGTAGTTTATGACCCGAAAGCGACAAAAGATCTACGGGCAGTTCCGTCATCTTAAGCGGTATTTTGCCTGCCGTCTGCACGGCATCGGCATGAAGCACTACATCCCGCACTCTGGCGATCTCTGCGATCTCTTCCATCGGAAATATAACACCTGTTTCATTATTGGCATGCATGATGGAAATCAGTGCGGTATCCGGATCAACTGATGCTTTTAGCTCGTTGATATCAAGAATGCCTTCTTCATCAACCCCGAGATAAGTTACACGATACCCAACGGTTTCCATATATTTACAAAGGTTCAGGACTGCAGGATGCTCAACTTTAGTCGTTATGATGTGTCTTTTCTCAGGATGAGACCTTAGCGTACTTATAATGGCGGTATTATCACTTTCTGTCCCGCAGCTGGTAAACACTATCTCTTTCGGATCACTCGCCCCGATAAGCCGGGCAACGCTTTCCCTGGCCGCTTCGACATACTTTGCTACCTTCCCTCCGAAAGTATGCATACTTGAAGGGTTACCATAATCGGTCGTAAGGAACGGCGTCATAGCTTCGAACACCTCAGGTGCTACCAGGGTAGTCGCATTGCTATCCATGTATATCACTTTGTCGCTCATTCCTTTACCTCTTCGACCTCTATGTCTTTTGCAACAAATTCCTTAAGTTTTCTTTCTACAAGTACTTTTAACGTAACCCCGCTTGAAGGACATCCAAGACACGCACCCAGAAACTTTACGTATACCTTGTTTCTGTCTATATCGATCAGCTCGAGGGAGCCACCATCTGTTTTAAGCTGAGGCTTTATCTCGGTCTCTATCACTTCCTGTATCCTGGCTATCTTTTCAAGATTGGTAAGCTTCTTTTCCCGGGGCTCTTTTCTTTCCATGCCGCCCTCTTTTGTAGACTCTTTTTCCCAGAACTCTTTTAAAAGCTTTTCGATCTCAGGTCTACATTTACCACAACCGCCGCCGGCTTTCGTGTAATTGGTAACTTCTTCGACGGTTTGGATATTGTGTTCCTTGATAGATTTAATTATCTTTACATCCGTTACCCCGAAGCACTTACAGATCATTGTTTCCTGACCAACTGTCTCTTTTACGATAGGAGCGCCTTTGTAGTTGGAAATAGCCTGTTCAAGCGCCTCCTGTCCCATAACGGAACAATGGAGCTTTTCCTCTGGCATACCACCCAAATAGTCGGCTATCTGCTTATTTGTTATCTTCGCCGCCTCATCAACATTCATTCCCTTTACCATCTCGGTAAGAACGCTGCTGGAAGCAATAGCACTTGCGCATCCAAAGGTCTGGAACTTAGCGTCCACAATAGTATCTGTTTTTTTATCTATTCTAAGAGTGAGCTTCAAAGCATCTCCGCACACGATATTACCTATCTCCCCGACTCCGTCGGGATTCTCTATCGCACCCACATTACGCGGATTCTTAAAATGATCCATAAGTTCTTCAGTATAATCCCACATATATCTCCTCTTTATCTCTTGCTCTTCTTACACAGGCCTTTCAATGTATCTTTCTGGTCCTGCGTTAGAACATTCTTCATGTCAGCACATGTTTTTACAATCATTTTTGCTTTCTCTTTTTTAAGATCGTACTTCTTGTCTATCAGTTTCTCTATTGACGCCGTGTCCGCCTTGTCTTCCCACATCTCCACTTTCATATCCACCTTCACAAGGTCTATGTCAGCATTTTTCTTGATAAGAGCTTTTTTAAGGGCTATCTTCATTGCCTTTATCTGGTCATACTGCTTATCCGAAAGGTCCAGTTCCTCTTTGTTGGACAGTATGAGATGTGCTTTTTTTAGAACCATTTCTTCCTGGCCAGGACCGTCATTTTGGCCATACTTACCCTGATACCCGCATTTTTTCCCATAACCTCCGTCTGCGTATGAAACAGCAACGGCTGAGAAACAGAAAACTAATACTACTAATAATACTAATGCCTTTTTCATATCTTCCTCCTTGGTTAGAAAAGATATCATTTTACTCTCATTATTCTCTCACTTTAGGAGTTTTCGGTCAATATATATTCAAGAATAATGTCCGCCTGCTTGGCAGCAGCCACATTTACCCTTGGAGAGAGCGGCGGGCTCTCATTAATGCCCGTTTTGAGGTCTCCCACAACGACCAGATTGTCCTTGAGCCTGTTCACCGTGATCTCATCCGTCCTGCCATATCCGGCAAGTCCCGATGCCGACACTATAAGCTTGCCAGAAGGCAGCAATTCTTCAACCAGCATGCTCTTGCATTCAGCTTTATCGAAAGCTTCGACTATAATGTCGCAATCTTTAAAGATATCCGGAGAGTTTCCTGGTTCAATCCTCTCGACCAATGTATCTATTTCTACATCCGGATTGATCTTTGAAAGATTCAGCTTCAAGGCCTCTACCTTCTCTTCCCCCACCTGATCCAGAAAATAAAACTGCCTGTTAAGATTTGACGATTCCACCTTATCAAAGTCAGCTATTACGAACTTTTTAAACCCCGACCTTACAAGATTAAACGCGCAGTTCGACCCCAGACCTCCGCATCCGGCGATGCCTATACGAACAGCCCCCAGTTTATGGAGATCATCTTCACTTAAATATTTACGTAAACTTTCTTCAAATTTGTTCATCTTATATTCCAACCCTGTAACTTATAGCTTACAGCTTAAAGCTTACAGCTAGAGCGCCATCCAATCCTTCAGTACAGGCTGATAACCTTTTTCGGCAAGCATAGCCTTGATGCCTTCAACGTCTCTTTCGTCAAATATCTCAAACTGATTACAATTATTATCGTCGATCGTATGCCCGCCAACAGCGGTAGTCGATCCGGCACTTATCCTGGTAACACCCAGCGGCATTAAATTTTCCCGGAACTCGGCACTTTCACGTGTTGATATCGTTATCCCCGCTCTAGGGAGAAATATCCTGAGCGCCATAAGGGCCTGGACAATATTCTTATCCGACACCCGGCACTCCGGAGTAAAGCTGCCTGTATGAGGACGCAACCTTGGAAGAGAAACGCTTATTTCCGCTTCGGGATATTTGTCCTGCAGATATTTCGCGTGAAGCCCGGTAAAGAATGTTTCTTTCCGCCAGTCGCTTAGACCCAATAGCGCACCTATATTTACGAACCTCATCCCCTCATCCAGCGCCCTTTCGGGAGATTCTAACCGGACCAAATAGTCTTTCTTGTCCCCTGAAACATGTACCTTCGTATACGTGTCTTTATCATATACTTCCTGATACAGCGTAAGCCCGTCAACACCCGCTTCGATCAGCTCTCTATATTCCTCGCCCGTCAAAGCATATATCTCGACAGATATTGAATCAAAATATTTCTTAAGGAGAGTAACACAATCTTTTATGTAAGCGACAGGCGTCTCCTTCCGGGAGTCACCCGTAAGAATAAGAACATGCTTTAATCCCGTTGACTGTATATACTTTGCTTCGACCTCGAGCTCTTCAATAGTAAGCTTTTTTCTCTCTATTTTATTGTCCTGATTGAATCCGCAATAGAGGCATCTATTCTCGCAATGGTTTGATAAATAGATAGGAGTATACAGCTGAATGGCTTTCCCGAAATGATGCAATGTTGTTTTATTAGCCCTTACCGCCATCTCCTCAAGACGGCCCTCAGCCTCTTCTGAAAGAAGCGACACAAAAAGGTCTATACCTGAACCCTCTATATCTGCAAGATCGATGTCTTTATATTTATTGTACGTTTCAAAAAAACTCATATTCCTTCTTCTCTCAAAAACCCGGTAAGCGGACTTGACGCCATGGCTTCGTCCTGCATAGCTATTGTGCCTGCAAGATACGCGCGGCGGCCCGCCTCAACTGCCTGACTGAACGCCTTTGCCATATTAACAGGATCCTTACTTGTCGCTATGGCCGTATTAGCAAGAACTGCCGAGCATCCCATTTCCATACATTCGGCGGCTTCCGAAGGTTTTCCGAGTCCTGCATCTACAACGACCGGTATACTTATTTCTTTGACCAGGATCTTAACGAGCTCTCTAGTCTTAATGCCTCTACCTGTCCCTATCGGCGCGCCCAATGGCATAATAGCGCTTGCTCCTACCTCCACCATTTTTTTAGCGGCGGCAAGATCAGGGCTCATATACGGAAGAACTACAAAACCCTCTTTCGCCAGGACTTCAACAGCTTTTATAGTCTCAAAGTTATCAGGAAGAAGATATTTGTTGTCGTTGATAACTTCTATCTTCACCCAGTCACCGCATCCCGCCGCTCTGGCAAGCCGTGCTATCCTGATAGCTTCCTCGGCATTCCTGGCACCTGACGTGTTCGGCATAAGAATGCATCTTTCAGGGATATGGTCGAGAATGTTCTCATCACTCGAAGTTGTATCAACCCTTCTAACGGCAACTGTCACAACTTCGGCCCCGGACCCTTCCATGACATCCCTTATGATCTTTTTACTGGAGAATTTACCCGTACCAACAAACAATCTATTTGTTATTTTTCGTCCGCCTATTTCAAGAAAATCTTCCACTTTTTATCCTCCTCCTACAAAACTTACTATCTCGACAATATCGTTCTCATTAAGAGAAACATCCGCAATAGTTTCTCTTGGAACGATATTGTAATTATGTTCTATGACTATCTTGCT
>CAYWDJ010000003.1:24903-35788 GCA_964457005.1 uncultured Planctomycetia bacterium | reverse complement strand
GTGCTCCAGAGGGTACTGTAAATATTGTTCTTGGTAATTCAAAAAAAATAATGGAGGAATGGTTAGAAAGCCCTCTAGTGAATGATATTGTATTTTTTGGTCCTAGTGACAAGGGTTTGGAGATAGGAAAACGCATATATTCTGCAGGCAAAAAGCCTATACTGGAACTTTCTGGTAATGATTTTATGGTTGTTTGGAAAGATGCCGATATAAAGAAGGCGGTAGAAGCTCTTTTAGATGCATTTTTAGGGTCAACTCAGATTTGTATGGTTCCAAAGACAGCTTTGATACATGCGGATGTATTTAATGAGTTTTCTAAAATGTTTGTTGCTGAGTCAAAAAAAGTAAAAGTTGGACTACCGTCCAATCCAGAGACATGTTTGACTCCAGTACTGAAGATAAAAGACTATTTTGAGTTTCTTGATGATGCAATACAGAAAGGCGCTAAGGTCTTATGTGGGGGAGAACAGATCAATCACACTGGAGAAAAGGATGCGAAGGGACCATATATAAGTCCGACTATTCTTGCGTTAGATTATAACGATAAAATCTGGGATGTTAAGTGTTTAAGGGAAGAGAACTTTTTTCCATTGCTGCCGCTAGTAAAATTTGAGGGAGCGGACGATAAGGAGATTTTCACACGAATGATAAGTGTTCTTAATATGAATGAGTATGGGTTGAGAACATCTGTGTGGGTTCGTTCTAATTATTTTATTAGACGTTTTATGAGACACATTCACAATAGCGGTTTGTTGCGCATAAATTCACGGCACGTAGATTTTTCGATGTTATTATCAACTCATGGGGGAACAGGGAAAACTGGGGGGCCCTATGGGGAAATGAATTATCTTTGGCAGAAAACGACGCATTTGCAAGGGATTAGCCTGACTAGGGGGAAATATGAGGGTAGAGACTGATGTTCTCGTTGTAGGTAGTGGGGCAGGCGGGGCTACTATTGCTAAAGAACTTGCTAAAAGTGGGAAAGAAGTTTTAATCCTTGAGAGGGGAAATCCGATTAAAAATATTGGGTCATTGCGGAATGCAGTTCTTCAATATTATGACAAATGTGCTTTGAGGACAAGTAATGAAGGAACCATAATTTATCGAGCGTTAATGCCCGGGGGGACAACCGTTATGAGTTGTGGCAACGGGGTAAGAGTTTTGGAGAAAGAGTTGGGTGAACGTGGAATATTTCTAGAAGATGAGTTTAAAGAAACAGAGGCAGAGTTAGGAATTGCTCCGATTGATAGTTCTCTTATTGGGAAAGCATCAACACTAATAATGGATGCGGCGAATAGATTGGGAATGGAGATGGGTGCGACCCCAAAGTTTATAAACGCGGCAAAATGCACTTCTTGTGGAAAATGTGTTTTAGGTTGTAAACCTAAGGCAAAGTGGTCTGCCTTAGTTTCCCTTGAAGAAGCACAGGCCTGTGGAGCAAAGTTGGTCACGGGAGTTGACGTAAAAACCGTGGTTTCGCGAAAAGGAAGAGCCATCGGTGTAGTTGCCGTCGGGGAACACGGCAATATGAGAATATTCGCAAATAAAATTATTTTAGCTGCTGGAGGCATTGGCTCTCCGGTTATATTAAAGAAGAGCGGGATAGAAAATGCAGGGGAAAAACTTTTTGCAGACTTATTCAATGTCACATACGGTGTGTTGAAAGACTCTGATTTTAATCAATGGAATGAACCCACAATGGCAGTTTTAAGCACAAAATACTTGGAAAGCAAGGGGTTTATTATCTCACCATATGTAGATGTGCCTTTAGTTTTGAGATGGGTGATGTCAAAACATAAACAAATAAAACATTTTCGACATGAGAATTTTTTGGGAATTATGGTTAAAGCTAAGGATGAAAGTGTGGGAAAAGTAACAATCCACGAGAAATTTCATAAGACTCCTAGTTTGAAGGATTTGAAAAGGCTTAATGAAGGTGCTATGTTGGCGAAGGACATTTTAGTTGAGGCGGGGGTGAAGGAAAAAGATGTGATTTTCACAAAACCTCGAGGGGCTCATCCCGGGGGGTCTGCTGCAATAGGTGAGGTCGTGGATGATAACTTGGAAACAATGATCAAGAATCTTTATGTATGTGATGCAAGTGTTTTGCCATATTCTTGTGGAGCCCCACCGATTGTTACAATTCTTGCTCTAGCGAAAAGATTAAGTAAGCATATAGAAGGGCTGAAAAAAACATGATACAGTTGTACGGAGTTACAAATTTATTTGCGTCAATTACAAACTTAGCTATTGCTGTGTTTGTCTTGCTAAAAGGACGAGGGAGCAAGCTTTCCCAAATATGGTCAGTTTTTGCTTTTTGCGTTGCAATATATGGTTTGGGGGCATATTTTGCTGCAGGGGCTAAAAATTATGAAATGGCTTTTTTTTGGTGGCAATTCTCATATGTTGGCGTTGTGATGTTGCCGCCACTATTTGTGCATTTTGTCCACATATTTTTGGGAGTTAAGCGTCCGTCATTCATTAAAGTCATATATGCTGTTAATTTAGCGCTACTTGCAACTGACATTTTTAGTAAAAAATTGTTCATTGGGCATGTAAGTTTGTTGTTCCAGGATTTAAGGTGGTTTAGTCCGGCATGGTGGGTTTATCCTCCCGGCCCACTCCACATTTTTTTTACGATTTTTTCGTATGGGGGATTGCTGTCGTACGCACTAGTTATTTTACTTAAGGCATATAAACGATCTTCTTATGCAAAACAGACTCAGATCAAATATTTTTTTATTGCGATGTTTTTGGGGTTTGTTGGAGGGGGCACTTCCTTCTTGCCATGTTTCGGCATCGATTGGTATCCTGTGCTTAATATAATGGTACCTTTGTACACACTTATTATTGGATTTACCATTGTTCGTCACCAGTTGATGGATATTACCGTAATAGTCAAGAAAACTCTTATTTTTGCTGGGTTGTTTGCTTCTTCGTATGCAATATTTGCTTTTTTTGTGTACTTAGGGTCAATTTCATTTGAGAACCTTACACAGAATCGGTGGATTGCGCTCATCCCATCAATTTTTATTATAGTACTCATTTTAAGACCGCTTGAAGTATTTTTGCGGAATGTGACCGATAAGTATTTGTTCCAGAAGAATTACGACTATAAATCCTTGCTAAGGACTTTTACTGATGAAGTAATAACGGTTATAGATCTAAATAATCTTGTGAATTTGACTGTAAATAAGCTTTCTGAAATCATAAAGCTCGAAAGTGCATCAATATTCTTGGATAGAGATGAAAACGGTGACTTTGCTCTTGTGGCCGCTACTGAAGAGGATCTCTCGGTTAAATCTTTAGCTGAATCTACTGAGCTTGTTGAAGCCCTTGGTGAGGGACGTTCATATATCTTGTCCAGCGAGCTGGAGCCTGGGGGGAATCCGTCAGAGTACATAAAAAATGATCTTAAGGCTGTTAATTCAGACCTGGTCATTCCTTTGATGCAGCCGGGTAGGCTTATTGGCGCATTAGCTTTGGGGAAGAAAAAATCGGATGAAGACTTTACACAAGACGATATTGATATTTTACTGCCGCTTGCAAGAACTTTTACAGTAGCTATCTCGAACGCAATGTTGTTTGAAAAGCTTTCAGAGTCGCAGGCTCAGGCTGCCCAGCGTGAAAAAATGGCTGTTATTGGAACGCTTTCAGCCGGGATAAATCATGAAATTTGTAACCCATTGGGGATCGCCCGCGGGCAATGTGAGATGTTCCTCTTAAACCTTAAAGAAGGGTTATATGCGGACAAGTCACAGGAAGAACTGCTTGATAAGGCGCAAGAGATCATGGATAAAGTTATTAAGGAGACGGATAGGGCTACGGTAATAACAAGGAAATTGTCTTCATTTGCCAAGCCGGCAAGAGGTGTGCCTGCCGACGATGTTAACGTTGAGAATGAGATCGATGAGGTCATAACTTTGATAGAACATGATCTAAAACTGGACAACATACTGATCTCGAAGGAAATATCTGAGGGTGTTCCCGGGATCACCGCTGACAGAAAACAGATACAGGAAGTTCTTTTTAATATCATACGTAATGCCGCCCAGGCACTAAAAGAGAAGGGCAACATTTATATACGAGTCCGAAACACCAGGGACAGAGTGTTTATAGACATAGAGGACACAGGGGACGGTATCTCACAGAAAAACCTGGAACAGATCTTTGACCCTTTCTTCACGACAAAAGAACCTGGGAAAGGTACGGGATTAGGGCTTTTTATTGTAAAACAGATAGTTGAGAAAAACCGCGGCGCGATATCAGCAAGAAGTACTCCGGGTGTTGGTACGGTGTTTACTTTGGAGTTCCAGGCATCCAAAGACAATGCCGATACTGAGGATATCCAATAACGAAAGGAAGACATGAACGAGAATAAGCCTAGAATATTGTCTATTGATGATGAAGTAAGTTTTACAGAGCTAATAAAACAGTATTTTGAGCCCAGGGGATATGGTATAGACATTACCTCTAATGGTGTCCAGGGCATAGAGTTTATGAGAGAGAATAAGTATGATGTAGCTCTTTTAGATCTGAAAATGGAAGGGTTGAATGGCGATGAGGTCATGAGGGAGATAAAAAGGATAGACCCGACTGTTAAAGTGATATTTATCACTGCTTATAGTGACTCGGGGAAGACCAGGTCACGTCTTATGACAGAAGGTGCGTTCGGGTTTATGGAGAAGCCGATATCAAGTTTAAAGAATTTGGAAGATATGGTACTAAAAGCGTCAATGTCGCGTAAAAATAAAGGAGATGGAATGGATCTGAAATTGTTGATCGTGGATGATGAAGTTGATATTTGTGATTTTGTTAAGAACTTCTTTAAGGAAAGGAATTTTGAGGTTTTTGTGGCATATGATGGGAAAGAGGCTCTTGCCATAGTTGAATCCAGACAGCCTGACATAATACTATTGGACATGAAAATGCCGGTTTTAGATGGGATGGGGTTTGCTAAAGAGATGAAGCGAAAGGACCGAAAAGCCAAGATCATCATGATCACAGCAGTTGATGACGTTGAGAAGATGGAGGAAGCCAAAAAGCATGGAGTTGTGGAATACATCACTAAGCCTTTACTCCTTGAGCAGCTTGAACGAACGGTACTTACGGTTGCTGAACAGCTGAAAATGGAGGAATAATCTTAACAAAATACTAACATTATTTGCCAAAAACGTTTTGAGCAGGTATATTTTAGGGGCGGATAATAGTAATACTAACTATAACACAGGGAAAAAATGATAAAGGAAGATAGCTGGCTAAAATTACAGGATTGGATAGTCGAGAAAATGACCAATTGCGATGGGGCTCTCATTCCCATGGATTCGAGTAGTCTTCCAACAAGGCAGGAGGCCGAACTCGATTATCAGTTTTTTCTTGAGAGTGCGTCAAGGACGATGATCCGATTTAAAAAGCCTGAGCGATTGATACGCATGATAGTGCGTGTTATTGATGAGCAGGTGAAGGTTTCACACACCGCTATGCTTCTGTATAGTAAGGAAAAAGGCTGTTTTACTCTTATTGATAGTAAGGGTGCTGAGGGAGTCAAGATACCTGTCGGTTTTATCCGGATGACGTTTGATAATCCGCTTATCAGGATGTTTAATGAGAGGTATAACTATAAGCTGTCAGATCTGGGGGCGCTTGACTATAAGCAGCTTCTGGATATTCTTAACAGAAATGAAGAAATCAAGCAAGACAAAGAACTTTATGAGCTCATTGAAATGGCATTAAAGCAGATGGAGTTATTAAAAGCTAATGTTTGCGTACCCTGCTATTATAAAAAGGATCTTGTGGGGATATTTGTTCTTGGAAGAAAGCTTTCCAATATAAAGTTCGGGCGCCAGGAAATAGGATTCTTCAATACTCTGGCCAATGATGTGGCTATGGCTCTTGCTAATGCTCAGCTTATCCAGGATCTCCAGGATAAGATATACGAGGTTCATGAATTGTATGAGAGGGAACATCGAACCTTTATTCACACGTCTATTTCATTAGCAGCAGCAATTGACGCCCGAGATCCATATACGCACGGGCATACAGAGAGAGTAACACAGTATGCACTAGCTATAGCTGGTGAACTTGAGGATATCCCCGAGGCCAAGGCGTATAAGAATTTTAAAGAGACACTCCATGTGTCAGGGCTTCTTCATGATGTCGGCAAAATTGGCGTTCCTGATAGTATTCTGAACAAGAAAGGACAGCTTACAAAGGACGAATATGAGAGGATCAAAGAACATTCGGTTACCGGCGCCGCTATCCTGTACCCAATAAGAGAGCTTGGAGATATAGCCAGAGAGGTAAGGTCTCATCATGAGCGCTATGACGGTGCGGGTTATCCTGATGGTTTAAAAGGGGAAGAGATCCCGTTTATTGCCAGAATTATATCCGTTGCGGACACCTTTGATGCAATTACCAGCGATAGGCCCTATCGTGAGAAAAAGATGTCCGAGATAGCCATTCAGATCATTAAAGATAACTCGGGGACCCAATTTGATCCAATAATTGTGAGTGCATTTCTTCTTGCATACCGCAAAGGTAAGTTTGGTCATGCCGTGTAGGGCAGAAGTGTCTTAACTTCCGTTCCGTTCTTCAATTCTTTTTTACCTCTAGTTACAGTCTACCCACTTTTTCCTTAACTTCAGAGGTGTCGAAAGGTTTGGTTATATAGTCAATTGCGCCGAGTTTGACTGATTTTACGGCGGTTTCGACGCTTTGGTATCCGGTTATTATGATTACCTTGATATCGGGGGAGAGTGACTTGATCTCTTGAAGCGTTTCAAGACCGTCTTTTTCGGGCATTTTCAGGTCGAGGAGCAGGCCGTAGTATTGTTTGTTTGCCACTTTGTTTACGGCTTCATGTCCTGATGATGCGAAATCCAGGGCATAATCATCTTCGAGGATAAGGTTGAGGGACTCACGTACGCCTTCTTCATCGTCACATATTAGAATTGATTTTTTTGTAGTATCGTTCATGTTGATCTCCTTATTTATTTAAAGTGCCGGTGGTGAAACTACACAGATCGCTTCCGCGTCACCTTTTGAAGTATTTTTAAGAGTGTGGGGAAGGGAAGCGTCGAAGTACAAGCTGTCACCTTTTTTTAGGGGGTATTTTTGATCACCCACCCGGGCGTCTATGGAACCGTTCAGTATGTATATAAACTTTTCGACGCCTGGCTTGTTCTTTTCTTTCTGCGTCTCGCCGCCCGTTGCCATTTTTATCATTAGCGGCATGAGTTTTTTCTCCATGGCCTTCATGACAAGAAGTTCATATTTAGCTTTTTTTGAGTGGATGAAATGTTCGGTTCGTTCAGCTTTTGATACGGATTCTATGATCTTTGTCTCGTCTTCCAGTTCTTGGTAGAGGTCAGCGATAGACACGCCCAGAGCCTTACAGATGCTTGTATGGGACTGGATGGTTCCGGTCATTTTATCGTTTTCCATGCGGCTGAGTGTGGCCAGGGCGACACCGCTTTTCTGGGAAAGCTCTTCAAGGGTTATGTCTTTTTCTTTGCGTAATTGGCGCAGTCTTTTGCCTATTTTCATTTTTCCTCCTCAAGGTTTATTATAAATTCAATTATACTACTATTTTAGAGAATAATCAAATAAACTTTGCCAATAGTTAAACGAAAGTGTCATAAAAGCGAAAATTAAGGACATGTTTAAGTAAAAATAAAAAAACAATTGACAAAAAATCAAAAAAAGCATAAAATGATCTTGTTGTCAATATTGAGTAATCCTGGAGGTACAACATGTCGCAGCTTAAATGCCCTTACACGGTCAAAATGTTATTGGACATTCTCAGAGAGGAAGAATGTACCTTTGAATTATTGTATGTTACTAATGAATCATATATTGTGAGTGTTTGGCTGCCCGGAGAATTTAATGCGGGGATTTCGAAAAATAGTCCGGATCTGCAAGAGGCTCTAATGGAGGCGGTAGGGGAAGTCCTGAGCAAAAAAGTGCATTCTGTCTGATGCCGGGATCATGATCTTCTAGATGGCTGGTCACTATGATGTAAATGTGCTACAATCTAGTATCTATGAAGAAGTATATATGTGTAAAGGGTGCCAGAGAGCACAATTTAAAGAATATAGACGTTAAGATACCCCGGGACACACTAACTGTGGTTACGGGGCTTTCGGGCTCTGGTAAGTCGTCTCTGGCGTTTGACACCATATATGCTGAGGGGCAGAGGCGTTATGTTGAGTCTTTATCCAGTTATGCCCGTCAGTTCCTTGAACAGCTTCAAAAGCCTCATATTGACCATATTGAGGGGTTGTCACCGGCTATTAGTATCGAGCAGAGAGTCGGAGGCCGGAACCCTCGGTCCACCGTAGGCACACAGACCGAAATATATGACTATTTCAGGGTTTTGTTCGCGCGTGTTGGTGAGCAGCATTGTCCAAAGTGTGGTAAGCCTATTTCAGGGCAAAGTTCCCAACAGATAGTCGACAGGATCCTTGAGATCCCCCGGGGTGCGAAAATAATGATACTGGCGCCTCTTATTAAGGGACGTAAGGGTGAACATGTCGATGTTATGAAAGAGGCCCGCAGCGAGGGGATAATAAGGCTTAGAGTGGATGGTAAGGTTGTTGAGATAGGTGACAGGGTTCCGTCCCTGAATAAAAAGGTTAAACATACCATAGAAGCGGTCGTTGACCGTATCGTAATAAAAGATGATATACGTACAAGAGTCTCGGATAGTGTCGAAATAGCTTTGAAACTTGGGGAAGGACTGATCGTTGCCGCTCCCGCGGAAGGCGATGAGAAACTTAAAGAGGACATTCTTCTCAGTGAACATAATGCGTGTATTAAGTGCGGAGTAAGTTTTGAGAAGCTCGCTCCGCGTAACTTTTCATTTAACAGTCCTTATGGAGCATGTCCGACATGTAAGGGACTGGGGAATAAGTTAGAGATCGATCTTGAGCTTTTGATCCCGGATAAATCGGAGACACTTTTAAAAGCTGTTATTCCCTGGAAGCGTGGCGGGAAAGGTATAATTCTCCATTACCGCCGTCAATTAAGGCGTCTAGCGCGTTATCATGGTTTTGATTTCGACCAGCCTTATGATGAGCTTGAACCTGAAGAACAGGACATAATCTTGTTCGGAGACCCCGATACCGGGTTTGAGGGAGTTGTTCCTAACCTTGAAAGACGTTTTCATACATCCGACAGCGAATTTATTAAAGAATTGATAGGCGCTTTTATGTCTGTTCAGCCATGCCCTGAATGTAAAGGGAAACGCCTGAAACCAGAGTCTCTGGCGGTTTTGATCAATGGCAAGAACATATCAGATGTTGGCGAGTTCTCTATAAAAGAAGCGAAAGATTTTTTTAAGTCACTTGAGCTTGATCCTGTTCGTACGAAGATAGCGGAAGAGGCTTTAAAAGAGATATTGGCCAGGCTGGTATTTATGTTGAACGTAGGTCTGGATTATCTTACCCTGGACAGAAAAAGCAATACGCTTTCAGGTGGAGAAGATCAGAGAATACGTCTTGCCACGCAGATAGGTGCGGGGCTGGTGGGCGTTCTGTATGTTCTTGATGAGCCAAGTATAGGGCTTCACCAGAGAGATAACCAGAAGCTCCTGGATACGCTCATGTCCCTGCGGGAACTGGGGAATACGCTTATTGTTGTTGAACATGACGAGGCTACGATACGTCAGGCAGATTATATTCTCGACCTTGGACCCGGGGCCGGGGAGCATGGCGGGGAGGTCGTTGCCGAGGGCACGTTAAAGGATATACTCAAAAGCAAAAAGTCACTTACCGGTAAATATCTTAGAGGTGACCTGAAAATAGAGGTGCCAGCTGAAAGGCGTAAATGGAACAAAAAAAAATGCATAGAAATAATAGGAGCTCGGGAACATAACCTCAAGAACATAGACGTCACAATACCTCTTGGTGTTTTCAATTGTGTTACCGGAGTGTCGGGGTCAGGTAAAAGCACTTTGATAGATGAAATACTTTATCGAGCATTGGCCAGACAATTTTACAGGGCAAAAGACAAGCCCGGGAAACACAAGAAGATCAAGGGTATCAGCAATGTTGATAAGGTTATTGTTATAGACCAGTCTCCGATAGGAAGAACTCCAAGGTCAAATCCCGCGACCTATACCGGTGCGTTTGATCCAATAAGACAGCTTTTTAGTTCTCTTCCTGAATCCCGAATGAGGGGTTATAAGCCCGGAAGGTTCAGTTTTAATGTTAAGGGCGGGCGATGTGAAGCCTGTCAGGGAGACGGAGTCAAAAAAATAGAGATGCATTTTTTGCCGGATGTCTATGTGGAGTGCGAAGTATGTAACAGTAAGAGGTTCAATGACCAGACTCTGGAGGTGAAGTACAAAGGCTATACAATATCCGACGTTCTCCAGATGAGCGTTGAAGAAGCTCTTAAGCTTTTTGAGAATATTCCAAAGATAAGTACTAAGCTGCAGACTCTTCATGACGTTGGGCTGGATTATGTTAAGCTTGGGCAGCCGGCTACGACTTTGTCCGGTGGTGAAGCCCAGAGAGTCAAGCTTTCGACCGAGCTCTCAAAAAGGGCGACGGGGAAGACCTTATATATACTTGATGAACCTACCACAGGGCTTCATTTTGCGGATATTCATAAGCTTCTTGATGTGCTTCAAAGGCTTGTGTCTACCGGAAATACCGTTCTTGTTATCGAGCACAATCTTGATGTAGTAAAATCCTCGGATAATATCATAGATCTCGGACCGGAAGGCGGCGACAATGGCGGAGAAGTCGTTGCTTGCGGTACCCCCGAAGAGATCGCCAAGTCCCGTAAATCCTATACGGGCAAGTATCTTAAAAAGATGCTTTAGTTGGTGGTTGGTTTTTTGAGATTGCTTCGTCATCTGCCTTTGGCAGATTCCTCGCAA
>CAYWDJ010000003.1:0-24803 GCA_964457005.1 uncultured Planctomycetia bacterium | reverse complement strand
TGACGTAATTATAGCTTACAGCTTAAAGCTTACAGCTATAAGTTGCATTTTCCTCGAAATGACGTAATTATAGCTTACAGCTTAAAGCTTACAGCTATAAGTTGCATTTTCCTCCCCAGAAGGTAAACTTTATTGTTATATAGGGGCGAAACCTACTGTTTACAATATGAAAGGATACCACATGAAAACTCTAGTCACGGGAGCTACGGGATTTGTCGGAAGTCATATTGCCGAAGCTCTCAAAAAGTCCGGGGAAGATGTTATTGCTCTAGTTCGGGAGACCAGCGATACAAAGTTTCTGGAAAGTCTCGGAGTTCCTCTCTGTGTCGGGGAGCTGAACGATCCCGCGTCCCTTGCGGAGGCGCTAACCGGGGTGGAAAAAGTCTATCATTCGGCCGCGCTGGCAGATGAGTGGATCTCACGTGAAATCGCTCACAAGATCAATGTAGAGGGAACGCATAATCTTCTGGAAGCCTCGAAAGCACAGGGCGTTAAACATTTTGTATTTGTAAGTTCACTTGCCGTTCTGGGTATGAGGGACCATCACGGGACCCCCGCTGATTCTCCATACAATAAGACGGGAGACGCGTATATAGATACCAAAATAGATTCCGAGCAGATGGCTTTAGATTATTACAAGAACTATGGCTTGCCGGTGACCGTTGTGCGTCCGGGTTTTGTTTTTGGACCCAGGGACAAAAAGCTTATCCCCAGAATAGTCGGAAAGCTTAAAGATAAGAAATTTATGTTCGTTGGTTCCGGAAAGAACAAGATGAACATTGTTTATATTGAGAACCTGACAGATGCGATAATCCGTGCCGGGAACGACGATAATGCGATAGGAAAAGTATACAATGTAACAAATGGCACTCCTATTGACGTTGAGACGTTCATTAACCAGGTGGCGGATCTCTGGGGAATAGAAAGGCCGGTGAAGCGTATCCCCAAAAATGCCGCGTATTTCTTGTGCACTATTCTGGAAGGAGGGGCAAGGCTTGTAAATTCACCCACGCCCCCGTTCGTCACAAAGACACGAATAAAATTCTTATGCCTTAATCTGGATTTTGATATAGAAAAAACAAAGAAAGAGCTTGGGTATTGTCCCGGTATCGCGATCGACGAGGGACTGAGAAGGACCAAGGATTGGATGGATGCGTCACAATGTCCGTTGCAGTAAAACATTTTATCGCCAGAGACAGTAAACCTGTTTTCTATCGCCAGTGGCAGGGAGACACGGATAAACCCGTTCTCGTGTATCTGCACGGTATAGAAAGCCATTCTGAATGGTTTATTGATACGGCCAATGATCTCAATGCCAGGGGGCTTTCCGTGTATGCCATGGAAAGAAGAGGTTCCGGTGTGAATAAGTCCGATCGGGGGCATATGGATAGTTATCATGTCTTGGTCGATGACTTAAGGGAAGCAGTGGAGCTTATCCGGACGGAGAACCCCGGTCAAAAAATTTATTTGATAGGGTTATGCTGGGGAGGCAAATTGGCGGTTACTTTCGCTTCGGATCACCAGGAACTTATTGACGGACTTATTTTGATATCACCTGCGATCAAAACACAGGTGGACCTGTCTTTACCGCAGAAACTTAATGTGCTTTTCAGCACTTTTCTTATGCCAAAAAAACTTATAACCATACCGATAGAACCGGAGATGTTCACTAAGAACCCGAAGTACCTGGAGTTTATTAAGAACGATACACACAGGCTTACCAGAGCGACGGCAAGATTCTTTTTTGAAACTAATAAGATGGATACGCGTGTTTCCAAGACTTCCTCTAAGATCAAGGTCCCTGTCGCATTGTTCATGGCGGGGGATGACCGTGTCGTTGATAATGAAGGGGTAAAGAAGTGGTTTGATAAATGCGGATCCGGGGATAAGACTTTAAAATTGTATCAGGGTTCGTGTCATAGCCTGGAATTTGAAGAAGAGGCGAAAGGACTGGTGGGAGACATCACCAATTGGATCAATGAGCGCAAAAGTTAAAGCTATAGAACTATTTATCGTGGAGCTGCCTTTTAAAAAGGCGTTTTCGCATGCTTTGTATACCAGAACATCTTCTGATAGTATATTCGTCAAAGTATGTCTTGAGGATGGTATTACCGGTTATGGAGAGTCCCTGCCAAGAAAATATGTTACCGGTGAAACTACTATGGAGGCAGGTAAAACGCTTTTAAAAGATTGTCTTCCAGCCCTTATTGGCGCTGAGTTCGCGTCCCTTGGAGAAGTTTCCGGCCGGCTTGATCAATGCGACACATTGAAGGGCGCCGCCAAATGTGCGGTAGAAGTCGCTCTTATGGACGCGGTGGGTAAACAGTTAGATGTCTCTATATCCACGCTTCTTGGCGGAGATAAGAGGGATTCTGTCTTTTATAGCGGGGTAATGTCGGCAGGTTCAGTAAAGAAGGCGGCAATAGACGCGATCAAGTTCAAGGTCTACGGGTTCAAACAGATCAAGGTGAAAGTCGGACTTGATAATGACCTGGAGAGGCTCAATGTAATACGATGTATACTGGGGAAAAGGGTTGATATCCGTGTTGACGCCAATTGCGCATGGACTGCCAGAACCGCCATAGATAAGATAAACAGCATGAGAAAGTTTGGGATTAGCGCCGTAGAGCAGCCCGTGGTTCGGGAGGACCTGGAAGGCCTTAAGATGGTTACGGCGGCCGTTCCTGAAGCGATCGTCGTCGACGAATCATTGTGCACAATAAATGACGCGGAAAATCTGTCCAAGGAAAAAGCCTGTGATATGTTTAATATAAGACTGTCCAAGTGCGGAGGGCTTACAAATTCGCTCAGGATAGCCGAGATAGCACGAAATAATTCCATTCGCTGTCAGCTTGGATGTCAGGCGGGCGAGTCAGGCGTCCTTTCAGCGGTGGGCAGGCATTTTGCATGCGCATTGAAGGACATTGAATATGCGGAAGGTTCATATGGCACGTTCCTTCTTAAAGAGGATGTTACAGTTGAAGATATGACGTTTAAAAGAATGGGACTGGCCGGGGAAATATACGGACCGGGGGTTGGAGTGAGGGTCTCTGACAGTGTTTTGGAAAAGTATGTCGTGGAAAGATTTAGGGTTTAACCGGGGAGGACGGATATTATGTCTTTAATGCAGATAGCTTTCAAGTTGCTGGGATTAAGAGCGAGAGCTTTTGAAAAGGCCACTAGAGTTCCCGAGAAGGCTCAGGAAAAAATCCTTTTTGAATATCTCAAACGTAATGAAAGTACGGAATACGGCATTAAGTACGGGTTTGGCGAGATAAAGTCTGTTGAAGAGTACCAGCAAAAAGTGCCCATAGTGAAATATAGCGACATCCGCCCGCTCGTTTGCAGGGTGATGAATGGTGAGTCCGGTGTTCTCACTTCGGATAAGACCATATTTTTTGCGCTTACAAGCGGATCCACCGGACAACATAAATTCATACCGGTCACGCCGTTTTCCATTAAAAAGAAATCACAAGCTACTTCATTGTGGGCGTATTATATTCACAGGGATTATCCTGATGTTTTTGACGGCAAGACCCTTGTTGTTGTCAGTCCTGAAGTAGAGGGATACACCAAAGCAGGGATACCGTTCGGCGCGGAAAGCGGACACGGGTATAAACGAATGCCGGCGATGGTGAAAAGCAAGTACGTACTGCCGGAGGAGGTTATATCGATCAGTGATTATAACTCAAAATATTATGCCGTCCTTAGGCTGGCTATTGAAGAAGATATTAGCACAATTGGAGCTCTTAATCCCAGCACAATAGTACTTTTGGCGCATAAGATCGAAGAAATGGGGGAAGACATCATCTCTGACATAGAAAACGGTACTCTCAAAAAAGATCTTTTGATATCGAATGATATCAGGCGGGTAATTGAGCAGAGTCTAAATCCTAACCCGAAAAGAGCCGAAGAACTGAAGCGCATCTTGAATGAGAAAAAAGGCCTGATTCCCGCTGATATATGGCCCAACATTAAGCTTATAGAGTGCTGGAAAGGCGGCACAGTCGGGGTATATCTTGCAGAGCTTAAAAAATATTATGGCAATGTTCCTGTGAGGGATTGGGGTTACATAGCCAGCGAGGTCAGGGGGTCTATCTCTATTCAGGATGAAGATGCCGGAGGAGTTCTGACAGTTGATCTGAATTTTTATGAGTTTATTCCGCGCGAGGATATATGCAAAAAAGGAGTTAAGCCTTTGTTGTCTCATGAACTTGTCGAAGGGGGCGAATACTATATCATAATGACCACTCCGGGCGGGTTATACCGATATGATATCGATGACATAGTCAGGGTGATGCGGTTTCACAACAGCACTCCCGTGATAGAATTTGTGCAAAAAGGTAAAAACGTGTGTTCTGTCACCGGAGAAAAGCTTTATGAGGAGCAGGTGGTGAAGGCCGTGGATAATGCTGTAAAGAAGCAGAATCTGCCGGTTAGGGATTTTACGGCATACTTGCAGCCTGGTCATACATACTGCTATTCCTTTCTGGTCGAGTTCGGCGAATATGTTCGGCCCGAAAAGAAGAAAGAATTCCTTCGGGATATTGATATGGAGTTATGTGATATCAACTGCGAATATGAATCGAAGCGGAAGTCCCAAAGGTTGTGTCACCCCGAGCTCAAAGTCGTAAAAAAAGGTGAATTTGACAAGCTTCGGAATGAAAAGGTCATGAATGGGACTCCTGACGGACAGTTCAAGATACCAAAGCTTAATAATAAATTAGGACATTTCGAGAACGTAGTAATAGAAGAACAAATACGCCTGGATTAGGTCCCGGATATTCGCCTTTGGCAAATTCCGGGATGACGAAGTGATATTTCTCTTGAAGCAAACCCTCCAATTTGGTAGCATATTACCAAGCTTACCACATAAGTAACTATTATACAGAATACGATATGCGTAAAATAAGCACCTTAATCATTATTATATCCCTCTTAGGGACATTGTCTGTTTTTGCAGACGCCACATTGCAATCTGACCTGGATTTTGCCCGCAAGGCTATCACGGACGGATTTTATGATCTGGCAGAGGGGAAACTGAATAATCTTCTTCTCGTTGATTCTTCTGATGAGATCAAGGCCGAAGCACATATGCTTTTGGGTCGGATATACTATGAACGAAAACTTCCGATGAAAGCCCTTTCGGAGTTCAATTATGTGTTAGAGAGGTCGAAGGGCACGGATTTTGAGGTTCGTTCTTTGTATTGGGTGGCAGAGGTTTATTTCGATCAGGGAGATTACGAGCAGGCCATGGCATATTACCAGAAGGTTTATGAGTCATTCTCGTCAACAGAGTATGCATCGTATTCCCTTTATTCGGTTGCCTGGTGTTACTACAAACTAGGCGAGTACAGTCTGTCTCTTCAGGCCTTCAAAGAACTTATTTCCAAGTTCCCGGACAGTGAACTCGCCGTTAAGGCAAGTTATGACGTAGCCGAGGTCCTATACAAGACCGAAAGGTTCGGAGAAGCGGCGTGGGAGTTAAAGAACTTTACCGAGAAGTATCCGGTAAGCGACAGGATATTCGATGTTTATTTTCTTCTGGGAGATACTTATTTCAGAATGGGAGACATGTCTCTTGCTATTGAAAATCTTACTAGTGCGTTAAAGGATGTTAATGAAAAACCTTGGAAAGCTATAGCTGAGTACAAACTTGGGAAAGCATATCTTGGAGTGGGTGACATGAAAAAGAGCCGGGAGTGGTTCTTGCTGGCGGAGGAAGGAGCGGATGATGTTAATATTCGTGCCGGTGCTTTTATGGGGCTGGCAAGTATAGCTTCCTTGGAAGACGACAAACAGGCGGCGGCAGGGGCGTACTCGGAGATAATATATGAGCTCCCGAAAAATGAGTGGACAGATGACGCCTATTATCGGCTCGGTGATCTTTTGTATCGCAGGGGCGATTTTAATGAGTCAATAAAGATATATTCAAAAGGGCTGGAGATCTTTCCTTACAGCAGTTTTTCTTCGGAGATGCATTATAACCTTGGATGGGCGTATATGGGGGTTGGAGAGGATAAAAAGGCCCTTACCGAGTTCGATGCCACGGTTGAATCCGCGCAAGACATAGATCTTGTTGTAAGCGCTCTATGCTCCAGTGGAGACATCCTCTTGGAGGCGGGAGAGGAACAGCAGGCTGTTGATGTGTATGACAGGGTTCTAAGAGAATTCCCTAAAGGCATAATGGCGGATTATGCACAGTATCAGGTTGGCACTATTCTTAAGAAAATGGGTAGATATGACGCTGCCATACTTGCTTTTCAATCGCTCGTCATAAACTTTCCGCACTCACCTTTGATAGACAAGGCCCTGTACCAGCTTGGTGTTGTATACGGCCAGAAAAGGGACTACACTTCATCAATTTTTAGTTTTGAAAAACTTATAAAGAGATATCCGGACAGCCGGCTTGCCGGGGAGGCGGAATTGAGGAAGGGGAACGCGTCGTATAACAGGGGTAACTATCAAGACGCGATCGCGGCATATGGCCGAATAATATCGGGATCAAAGGACGCGGGGATTACAGAGCGTGCCATTTATCACCAGGGGTGGGCATATTTTAAAATTGGTAACGAGGATAAGGCTCTCAAAATATTTGAAGGCCTGCTTCAAAATGAACGAACTCCCGGATTAATCGCCGGGGTAAGACTTTGGTTTGGAGAGTATTATTACGGTAAAGGTGATTTTGAGAACGCTGAGAAATATTTCAGGGAGGTTGTACGGGAATTTCCGGGCAGCACCTATTCAGAGGATGCCGCATACTGGCTGGGATGGGCGTTATATGATAACGGCAGTGTGGACCCCGGTCTGGAGCAGTTCAAGGGGATACTTGCAAATAACCCGGACAGTAAGTGGGCGCCCAAGGCCCTAATGGCGTTGGGGGATATATATAAGAGAAAAGGCGAGCCAGAAGAGGCTATACATTATTACAAGAAACTTTTAAACAAGGACACCGCCAACGGGATGGCCAGTGTGGCTAATAACAGGATAGCTACGTTGTTAAAAGAAGACGGCAAGTACGAGCTTGCGATAGAGTATTTTAAGGTTGCTTTGACAGCCGCAAATACGGAACTCAATGCCCAGATCCAATTTGATATCGCTGAATGTTATGAGAAACTGAGCGACAATACTAAGGCGGTCGAAGAATATCTCACCGTGGAATACAAATATCCTCAGGGGGATTTCTGGGTGATGAGAGCATTGTTGAAATGTGCTGAGCTCCTCGAGAAGGACGGCCAGAATGAGCGCGCTCTTATGTTGTACCAGAAGCTTGCTAAGGGACAAGGTAAAGAAGCAGAGTACGCTAAGGAAAAACTTAAGCTATTAAAGTAAAGATCCTCGCTTGCGCGAGGATGACACATCACTACTAGGAGGAAATATGTGGGGACTTGTTATTAAGGGCGGACCGTTAATGTTTTTGATACTTCTATGTTCGGTCATAGCTTTCACCCTTGTTATAGAGAGATTGTGGCATCTTCGCAGGGCTGAGATAAATACCGAGGGATTTATTGAAGATATTGCCGAAACCCTCAGGAGAAACAAGGTCATGGATGCGCTGGACAAATGCAACGCAATGCACGGGCCTATTGCGCAGATAATTAAGGCCGGCATACTTAAACATGACCGACCTAGAGCTGAAATAAGAGAGGCGATCGAAGACGCGGGATTGCATGAAGTTCCCAGGCTTGAGAAGAACTTGCCGGCTTTGGCCACTATAGCCCACATCACACCTCTTTTGGGTCTTCTTGGAACGGTGACAGGCATGGTTCGATCTTTTCAGGTCATTGAGATGAAGGCGTCGGCGCTTATGCCCGTTAATCCCGGAGACTTGGCCGGAGGAATATGGGAAGCGCTTATTACGACCGTGGCGGGATTGGCGGTAGCCATTCCAACTTATGTCGCCTATAACTTTCTTGTAAGCAAAGTTGACGGTTTTGTTCTGGAAATGGAGAAGAGCGCTACGGACATAATAAACATTCTTGGGACAAAGAGGGAAACGGATGAAATTTAAAAGAAAAGTTTTTCTTGAACAAGGCAAGCTTGATATCGCGCCGCTTATTGATATCGTATTCCTGCTGCTTATATTCTTTATGCTTACTTCCAGTTTTATTTTTCAGCCGGGGATACGCGTAAGCCTTCCGCGTGCCGTTACCAGCGAAGTCCTGCATAAAGAACTTATGATCGTTACCATAACGAAAGATAACAAGGTTTACATAAACGAGAGGCCGGCAGATGGAGATGAACTGGTGTCAAGAATAACGGTTGCATCCAGAGAGGAACAGCCGCTTCTGATAAAAGCTGATAAGAGCGCGGACCTGGGCAAAGTGATAGAAATTTGGGATATATGCCGTCAGGTAGATATTAAACAGATAAACATTGCTACGACACAGTAGGTGATATGTTAAGCCGTAATTTGCGAATAGCGTTAATACTGTCTCTCGTGTTACATCTGGGGATGATGTCTATGGTGCAGATAGTCGCGCCGGGGGGAGTGAGGAAACTCAAGCCTTTCACTCGCGTGACTTTTTTGGGACCTGTTCTCCAGAAAACGGCTTTTGATATTATGCTCGAGAATATTTCGCCTGTTGCAAGAACAAACTATGCGGATATAGATGCTGCTCTCCAGGGAGGCTATTTAAAGGTGATGGCACCGAAGGTTAAGACCTCGCCGGAAAAGTTTTATTCATTGGAAGAGAGCAGGATGAATGAGAGCTTACTGGATTTCTTTTCCAGCAGGAAGTCGGTCCCGGATTTTCTGCTTGGCATTAACCAGGGCAGGCTTGGGGTGTCTAATTGGGCGGCAGGGCTGGCTAAGGAAAAATATGAGAGAAGGGTTATCTATAAACCGGCAGCTCCGGTGTTTCTTAAAGGGCTTTACGGCGACAAGGAGTCTTTTGTAATTAATGTCAGGGCGCAGGTAAGCCCGGCCGGAGAGGTTGTAAAGGCTGAACCCGTTACTACCACAGGGTATCCGGAACTGGACATTACGGCGGTTGAGTATGTTAAAGAATGGATGTTTGAACCGAGCAAAATTAATGTGGCGGAAGAAGAGTGGATAACTCTTGAGGTTCACTTACGATAGGTAGCAGCGATGATAAAACTTGATATTTCGATGGCATTATTTTTTTATTTACTGTTCACGGCAATAGCTATATTGCTTTTATGGTCATTTTTTGATTTTGGTACCAGGCTCAAGACTTTTAATTCTGATGAAAGATACATATGGCATTGTGCTATATGTACGTTGACTTATATCGATAGCCGGCATGACGAGCTATCTAAGTGTCCCAGATGCGGGAGTTTTAATCAGAGGCTTGAGAAAGAAAGGCTTTTTAAGCTGGAAGACAATAAGTAGGAGGTTCGGGGATGATAACTTTGATAGGAGTTGCCGCGGGTGAGATATGGGAATATCTCGACGCGCGCAATAAAAAAGAAAGCATTAAGGATTTAATGAAGTCTCTTGGCAAAGACAGGGATATTATGATGATGAGTATAGGGTGGCTTGCACGTGAAGGGCATATTGTCCTTGAAGGTGAAGGGCCTGATTATGAGGTGAGACTCAAAGACTAAGGAGTATTGTCATGGATGAAGCTATTAAAGATGTCCAGGAACAGGAAACAGAAGAGAGGCTTCCTATAAAACCGCCTCTACGAGTTTTAAAGTACCATACTATAAACAAAAAGTTTGGATGGTGGGCGGCTATAGTGCTTCTTGAAAGTTACGCGAAAAAACAGATCTGTTTCTATTTGTGGCAGAAGAAAGACGATGGTTGGAAAAGAAAACAGAAATTTGGCATTCATTCAAAGGAAGACTGGGTTGCAATGAGGGGTGCCATTGAATCATTTGTTGATGAGTTGACATGATTTATGCGGATAGAGGCAAAGAATTTTGACATACTTTTTGGAGCGGTAGAGGAATGTATGAAAGTGTTTCCCGAAAAATAAGTGGTGGAGCTGAGGGGGATCGGCGCCTTCGCGCTCTTTAATATTAGTGTTTCTCATTAGCATTTGAAACACAGATTATTTTCGCGCTTCGGTCGGCCACTCGCTCTCTCAGTTGTTGTAGCTTGCTCAACATTTCGCAAGCTAGCTGTATTAAAGGTTCGAGAGCTCACTTCGATCTCTTTGATGAGATTAGTTTTGAATAGGGAATTTGTTTGTCAGTGCTGGGATGATTAGTGTTTAGTAAGTGGTGGAGCTGAGGGGGATCGAACCCCTGACCTCCTGATTGCGAACCAGGCGCTCTCCCAACTGAGCTACAGCCCCACTTGAAATGTGTGAATATTATAGCACATATTTTCGTGGCGTAAATATGAAATATCACGCAGGGGTAAAAGAAAATTTGCTTTTTCACATAATACTATTAAAATTTAGATATCTTATATGTTAGGTGCTCAATGAGAAAAACTATGAATAAACTATTTTCTATACTATTGGTGCTGTCTTTTCTGGTCGTTCCTTGTTCTCAGGCGGAGTCTGTCAGCAAGATTCGCATTAAGGTTGAAGTCGTCAGCGATGAGGTTATAGCCGGTGATATTCAGGACTATATTACCAAGGCCTTGTCACGCATAGATGATGTTGAGATAGTGGAAGCGAAGCCCGGTGTGTATGTCCATATAATGGTGAGACGTCTTGTGACAAATAGGGGCAGGCGTCTTGGATATGTTATGGCTTCAGCCACTTCCGAGGTTTTGGACATGTTGGTTGAAAATAATTTTCCATTTACCCTTACCGATTATACCGGCCTATGGCTTGAGACGGGACCGGATCTTTATAGTTTATGCGAACAGTGTGTTATGGCTGTCGATTCCGGCGTCCTGACCCGGTTCCGCGAAGAAGACCAGCAGTTGTAAAAATGCCTGATTATATTTGTCCCCATTGCGGTAACCCCATTTATGATGAAGAAGCCCTTCTTTGCCTTTATTGCGGAGAAAATCTAGAGAGGCCGATAGGCACTCTGGGCAAGATGAAGTATTCGACCCATTGGCTGATACTCGGTGCGGTTGTCGGGTTTGTTATTTTTGCTTTTATTCTGTTGACGATCTTTTAGATGATGAGAATTATGAGAAAAATTATATTTATTTTAATTGTCCTTTTTTTAGCCGGCATTGTAGTTAAGGGAGCGTTTGCTCAACATGCCTATCTGTCCGGGACGTGGTATTCGTCTAATCCTGCCGCTCTAAGGAAAGAGCTCCAAGGGTATTTGGATCAGGTAAAGCTGCCGAAGATATACGGTAAGGTGGTCGGACTTATGGCACCCCATGCCGGGTACAAGTACTCAGGACCTGTGGCAGCCTATTCCTATAAGATAATTGAATATCTGGCTCCCCAGACAATAGTGATAGTAGGGTTTACTCATCGATTCCATAGGAGAGGGCAGATATCTGTTTTTACCAGTAAAAGTTTTATAACCCCGTTTGGTGCGGCCTGGACAGATAAGGCTCTGGTGGAGAGGTTAATAGAGTACGATGATAATATAAGTTATCTGGAGGGTGCTTTTGTGAAGGAGAACGCTATTGAAATGATGGTGCCATTCGCACAGATGGTCTCGCCGGATTCAAGATTTGTCATCATAGCAATATGCGACCAGAACCTTGAAACTGCACGACTTTTAGGGGACGCTCTTTACAATGTTTTAAAAGATGAAAAGGATTTCATACTTTTGGCTAGTACCGATTGTAGTCATTACCTGACGTATGATGAGGCCAACAAATTGGATGCGCATACGATCCGCTACCTCAAAGAGAATGACCCTGACAAATTTTACAAGGAGAGCTTCAGGAAGAAGCATGAGCTTATGTGCGGTCCGGGAGCCGTTTATGGAGTTATGTCAGCATGCAAAAGACTTGGAGCTAATGAAGTTGAGATCTTGAAGCATGCCAATTCCGGGGATACATCCGGGAATAAAGATAGAGTTGTCGGGTACTTAAGTGCCGCTTTTGTTAAGACAGGGACCGCGAATGTAGAGAAAAAAGTGCCGGAAAAAGAGGAGGGCGAAATGTTTAGTGCAGGTCAGAAGAAAGAACTCTTGAAAATAGCTCGCGATACGATACGGCACTATTTAGAAACAGGGAAGAAACTGGAAGTTTTAACTGATGACGAAGCTTTAAAACAGGAAATGGGGGCTTTTGTCACCTTGCATAGAAAAGGACAGCTAAGGGGATGTATAGGGCATATGGTCGCATCCGGTCCGTTGGATGTCACTGTGCGCGATATGGCTATAGCCGCGGCTGTTCAAGACCCGAGATTCAAACCGTTGACTTCAAGTGAATTAGACGAAGTTGATATAGAGATATCGGCGTTGTCGCCTATGAAACAGATCGAGGACTACAATACGATCGAGATGGGTAAACACGGAGTTCTTGTAAAGAAGGGGTTCAGGAGCGGGGTTTATCTTCCGCAGGTGGCCACTGAAACAGGTTGGGACAGGGATGAGTTTATGAACAGTCTCTGTATGCAGAAGGCCGGGATTCCCGCCGATTCATGGAAAAACGGTGAAGCCGATATTTATGTTTTTACCGCTGAAGTTTTTGGAGAAAAAGATGAGTAGATTTTATGTTCCAAAAGAAAATGTCGGAGACCGGGAGATAGTCGTGGAAGGCAATGAAGCGCACCATATTCTTGATGTGATGCGCCTTAAAGACGGGGATGATGTGGTGATATTTGACGGCACGGGAAAAGAGTATGCCGGGTTCATTAAATTCGTTGATGCGAGAGGAAAAAGCCTTGTGGTGGAGATAGTCAGAACTAATTATCCCACGGAAGAGAGTGTACCGGAGATAATATTGGCCCAGTCTATTACTAAAAAAGACAAGATGGATTACATAATTGAAAAGGGCACCGAATTGGGGGTTTCCCGTATCATACCGATCGTTACCCAAAGAACTATAGTGAAAACTGATGAGGAAAGGGGAAAGAAGAAAGTTGAAAGGTGGAGAAAAATAGCTGTAGAGGCGGCCAAACAATGCGGAAGGGCTGATGTCCCTAAGATCACTGCAATAAAAAAATATTCAGAAGTGGTTAAAACACTTGATAAGTATGACCTTGTTCTCATCGCGTGGCTTTCTGACAGCACAGTGCCTTTGAAAGAAGTTTTACCGACATTTACGCAGGGCAAGGTAATTGTTTTTATCGGACCCGAGGGTGACTTCTCCGGAGAAGAGATAGATATGATCGATCTGGAGAGTTGTCGCTTTGTGTCGTTTGGTAAACGTGTACTTAAAAGCGATACAGCAGGTTTATACGCGCTGTCCGTCCTCAACTATTGTTTGTTCTGATGCTATCCGAAAAAAATATAATGAAAAAGAATAGGTTTGCTATTAAAACACTCGGCTGTAAAGTCAATCAGTATGAGTCTCAGATGTTGCGGGAGAACTTGATGCGTTATGGTTATGAGGAGTCCTCGCCTGAGGATGCCGATATCCTTGTTTTGAATTCTTGTACCGTAACTCATCAGGCGGACGCAAAAACCAGAAGAATGATCAGGCGGATAAAAAAGGAAAACCCCGACATAAAAGTATATGTTACGGGATGCTATGCGGTTTTCGATGAGGATGTTGCGGAGATAGAATCTCTGGATGAAGTTTTCAAAGTTGTACGGAATAAAGACAAGATGACCATCCCTGATATTTTAGAGCCCTGTTTTGACATTGAGAATAAAGAAGATGGACTCAGAAAAGAAGTATCCGGTTTTAGCGGCCATACAAGGGCTTTCCTTAAGATCCAGGATGGGTGTGACCAGAAATGTTCATATTGCAAAGTTAATCTTGTTCGTGGGGGATCCGTAAGCAGGGATAGGGATGAAATACTTGAAGAGGTTTCCAGGTTGGTTGCTGCCGGATATAAGGAAATAGTTTTGACGGGCATATGTCTGGGCGGATGGAAGGGTGCTAGCGGCGAGGGGCTTTCTGCTCTTTTAAAAGAAATAATAGGTTTGGATGGCGAATTCCGCATACGATTAAGTTCTATTGAACCTAATCATGTTGACAGAGACCTTATTGAAGTAATGACTTCCTCGGAAAAGATCTGTGACCATTTGCACATTCCACTACAAAGTGGCTCTGGCAAATTGCTTAAATTGATGAGACGCAGGTATAACACAGAGCAGTTTATGAGCAAAGTGGAGGAGTTAAGGGCTAAAATGCCCTTAATTGGAATAACCATGGATGTAATTATAGGTTTTCCCGGGGAAAATGATGCTGATTTTGCTGAAACTTGTCAATTTATACAAGAATTGAAGCCGTCGCGTCTGCATGTATTTAAATACAGCGATAGAAAAGGGACAGACTCATTTGAAATGCCTGACAAGGTAAGTTCAACCATAGCCAAGGAAAGGGTATCCAAACTCATAGATCTTGGAGAAGCGTTACAAAAAGAATTTTGTGCCAGATTTATAGGTAAAAGTGTGTCGATTTTGGTAGAAGAGGCCAATGAAAATGTATCTATTGGGTATACTTCGGAATACTTGAGGGCAGAGATAAGCGGAGTTAAGGTTCAAAAAGGTCAAATTGTTACAGTCATCCCGACTGATTACCGTAAAGATGCCCCCTGTTTGACAGTCTGACCTAAAGAAAACTTCCTCAAAATTAGAGAAATAAAAAGCGCGATATTTTCCTTAATTCTTTATTTATAGTAATTTGACTCCTTACACTCTATGTGATATACTTTGGTTTCCATTATGGAGGTCACATTGTCCAATATACTTAATACTGTTAATTGGTTAGACATAATATATATATTATTATTAGTAGGCATGCTATACAAAGGTATGAGAACGGGTGTAGGTGCCCAGATTATATCTCTCATAGGGTGGTTTGCAGCTCTCTTCGTATCTATTCGTTACTATGCGGTTCTTTCTGAAGCAATTTTCGGTTTTTTGCTCCAACGGTGGGCTAAACCTATTTCGTTTCTTATAATCATAGCCGGATTTTTCATCATAATTAAGATCGTTGAAAGGATATTCAGTGTGATCACGTCGGAGGAAATGTCCGCGCTTGAAAGAGTCGGCGGAGCATTTATATCCGGACTTAAGGCCGTTATTTTGTTTGGGATAATTGCCATTCAGCTTATGCTTATGCCCGTGGATTTTTTCAGGGACTCCGTGATCAATAAATCCAAGTCGGCAATCTACTTTGTAACCTGTGATGCAACCATATACAATTGGCTTGATAAGAACATAAGGCAATCAAATAATATCATGACTGTAGACGCCTTGGTCCATAGTTTTGTTAAAGAAGGCCCTGCGAGTGCGTAAATTCTAAGGAGGAAGATGAAACTTAAAACACTTTATGCTGAAGCGATTAAAAAAGGGATAAAAGAAGACCAGCGGCCGAAGTCCGTTATTGAGGACACGTTAAAGAAGGCTAAAAAGGAATATGCCAAGGCCAATGGAATAGATAAACTGACATTTGACAGGGATACGCTGACAAATCCATATGCTGACACACGTATCCTCAATGGTACAGGTGAGGAAGAAATCAAGACAGTTATGATGGGCATAGATTGCGGTGTTCCGGAACTGTTGCTTGCTGACAGGCTTAGAGAAAAGGGTGTCTCGGTTGATCTCGTAATTTCCCATCATCCCTCAGGGTTGGGGCTTGCCGGGTTGCACAAAGTCATGGATATTCAGCCAAGTTTATGGGAACAATACGGGTTTGACCACGACGCGGGTCATGAAATGATGAAAAGTAGAATGGGCGAGGTTGCCAGAGGAGTTTCCGGTTCCAATCATACCAGGGCCGAAGATGCGGCAAGGCTTTTGGGCATACCGTTCATGTGCATGCATACCGTCGCCGATAACTGTGTTGCTGCGTATCTGCAGAAACTTTTTAATAGCAAGAAACCTAAAAAGCTTAAGAATTTAATGACGATCCTAAAGAGCATCCCGGAATACAAAAAATCAATGAAAGACGGGGCGGGGCCACATATCCTTATAGGTGATGAAAAGAAGGATGCAGGACAGGTTTTCGTTGATATGACCGGTGGGACTTCGGGCCCGGACAAGATGTTTTCCAGGATCAGCCAGGCGGGAGTAAAGACCTTAGTAGGGATGCATTGCAAAGAATCAAGTTTTAAAGTGGCGTCATCCGAGTTTATAAATTATGTCATTGCAGGGCATATATCCAGCGATAATCTTGGAGTGAATCTACTGTTTGACGCGGTCGAGAAAAAAGGAAAGTTGAATTTTATAGAGTGTTCAGGGTTTATGAGGATAAAAAGAAAGTAAGAAGCTATTTAATATGATACCACAAGAGATTATTGATCAGGTGCTAGACAGAGCCGATATCGTTGAGGTTCTTTCCGACTACATTCAAATTAAACAAGCCGGAAGGAATTTTAAGGGATGTTGTCCGTTTCATAACGAAAAGACTCCGTCATTTGTTGTTAGTCCTGAAAAACAAATATACCACTGCTTCGGATGCAGCGCCGGAGGGAATGTTATCAGCTTTCTGATGAAGTATGAGAGCATGGACTTTCCGGAAGCGGTGCGCGCCCTGGCGGACAGGTTTGGTGTGGAGGTCCCCAAAGAAAGGGTGTCAGACGGGGCTAATGATGCGGTAACCCAGCTCTATGAAATAAACAAGCTTGCGGCGGCGTATTATCATCACTGTCTGTTTGAGGGGAAAGATACAAAACCGGCTAAATATCTTGAGAACAGAAAACTTGACCAAAATATATTGAAGGAGTTCCAGATAGGGTATGCTCCTGACGCATGGGAGTCGTTCAAAAAACTTTGTGAGACCCGTAAGATCCCGGGAGCGTCGGTCAGGAAAGCCGGCCTTACCATTTCCAGTGAAAAAGGTAAGGGCGACTACGACAGGTTCCGGAACAGGATAATTTTTCCAATATCTAATGACAGAGGTAATGTTGTCGCGTTTGGTGCCAGGGTGATGGACGATTCTCTTCCGAAGTATATCAATTCTCCCGAAACACCGATCTATAGCAAAAGTAATGTTCTTTATGGTTTGAATTTTTCGAAGAAGGGAATCCGGGAAAAAGGTTTTGTAGTGATCGTGGAAGGATATTTGGATGTTATCGTGCCGTATCAGTATGGAGTTACTAACCTCGTAGCAACGTCAGGAACAGCTCTAACTTCACGGCAGGTAAGCTTGCTGAAAAAGTATACCAAGTCTGCGGTCATGCTCTTTGATGCCGATCAGGCAGGGGAAGCCGCTAGCTTAAGGGGTTTGGATATTTTGCTTGAGCACGACATGGAAGTTAAGATATCGACACTTCCAAAAGGCGAAGATCCCGATAGTTTTGTTTGTAAGTATGGCAAGGACGAATTTGAGAAGATCCTGTCAGGGGCGAAAGACCTGTTTGATTATAAACTCGATCTCTTGGAGCGCAAACTTGGAGTAAAGAACATTGGAGGTATTTCGGATGAGATGCTTCCAACCTTGTCAAAGGTGCAGAATGCCGTTGTCCAGTCCAGTTACCTTAGACGGTTGGCTCAACGCTTAGGAGTGCATGAGGCTTCATTGAGACACGAGCTGGGCAAGGTAAAACCCGACTATAGTTATCATTCTGAGGAAGAATCAAAAACCGACAACACTTCATATAGCTATCCCTCAAGTGAGATACACCTGCTGGGGTTGGCTTTGACAAATCTGGCTGACCTTGAAAGGGTTCGCTCGGAGATAGGAGTTGATAGATTTTGTGATGCTAGTGTAAGGCGTGCTATAGATTGCCTTTTTGCGATATATGAGGAAAAGGGTGAGCTTATTAATCCAGGGAAGCTTCTCAGCCGTATGGAAAATGATGAGGCTGCGAAAGCTGCTGTTGTCCAGGCTTTAGCTAAGGCGGAGATAACTCAGGACAGGGAGAAAGCACTGGAGGATTGTATTTTTTATGTGAAAAAAGAAAATAGGGACGCAGAGCTTAAGTCTTTAACAACGAAGCTTAAAGAGGCTCAGGGTGCAAAAGATAATGCCTTGATATCGAAGCTTTTAGTTAAGATCAATAACATACATAAGGAAAAGGTGGCCTAATATGCCGGGGAAAAAGAAATCGACAAAAGCTAAAAAAGCAGCGAAGCCCAAGAAGCCAGCAAAGACCGTGAAGGCCAAGAAGCCTGTAAAGGCTAAGAAGCCGGTCAAAGCTGTAAAGGTTAAGAGGCCCGTCAAGGCTACGAGGTCTCCTAAGCCTAAAAAAGGTGAGAAGAAACCGGCGAAAAGCCCTGAGCGGGGTGGAGGCAAAGAGAAAGCTGTCTCCGCTGAGGAAAAGTCTGCCATAGTTCGTAAGCTCATTAGTATGGGCAAAGATAAAGGGTTTTTGAGTTATGACGATATTAATGATGTTCTCCCCGAGGATGTCGTTGGTTCAGATGAGATAGATGAAGTTATGACCGCGCTTCAGACCGCTGACATTAAGGTTGTTGAGTCTGCAGAAGAAGTTGAAAATATACCTCTGGCCATTAAACGGGACAGTAAAAAGATCAAGTCGCGTAAGTTTGTTCAGATAGACGATCCGGTCAAAATGTATCTAAAGCAGATGGGGCAGATACCTCTTTTGACAAGGTCAGAAGAACTTGAACTTGCAATGAGGATCAAGCAAAAAGAAGCTGAATTTAAAGAAGTTGTTTTCAGTATTAAAGTGGCGAGGGAAATGGTCCTTGAAGAGATAGAGGATGCCTTTGACAATGAATTAAATATTGATGACGTCCTGGATATACAGCCGGGAGCAAACCGGGAAAAAGTCGAAGTAAAGAAAAGGTCTCTTATAAAGAGAATACGCCTTTCAAAGAAAGAAGACACCATTATTGCATTGCTTACTAAGCTAAAAGTCACTATTTCTTTGAACGAGAGGATTGCAGACGAGGTATTAAAACCTCTTGAAGAAGGCAAAAGGGTGAAGAATAAGATCGACCGGCTGGAAAAAGGCCGCGGAAAAAAGGAACTCAATGAGGCTAAAAAAGAAATGCGGAAGATCGTCCGAAAGCTTGGACGCAAGGCAGAACAGATCCCCCAGGATGTCCAGAACATCAAGGACATAGAGGCTGAATATATTAAGGCTAAGAAAGAGCTTGTTGCCGCCAATTTGCGCCTTGTTGTCAGTATAGCGAAAAAATATACAAACAGGGGCCTGAGTTTTCTTGATCTTATTCAGGAAGGTAACATGGGACTAATGAAAGCCGTTGATAAGTTTGAATATGAGCGTGGATATAAGTTCAGTACGTATGCTACCTGGTGGATACGGCAGGCTATTACAAGGTCTATCGCCGACCAGTCCCGTACTATCCGTATCCCGGTCCATATGACGGAAACAATAAACAAACTGGTGAGGGTTTCAAGGACTCTCGTTCAGCAAAATGGACGGGAACCGACTCCAGAGGAAGTGTCAGATGCCATGGAGATACCGGTTGAAAAAGTCCAGGGTATTATAAAAATAGCACAACATCCAATCTCTCTTGAGACTCCCATTGGAGACGAGGGAGATACGAGTTTTGGTGACTTCATAGAAGATAAGTCTGCTATATCTCCGGCAAATGCCACCGCATATGCAATGTTAAAGGAGCAGATGGATGGGGTTCTGGATACATTAACTGAACGTGAAAGGAAGGTTTTGACGCTCAGATTCGGTATCGGTGACGGATATCCCCGGACACTTGAAGAGGTGGGGAAAATATTCAATGTTACACGTGAAAGGGTAAGGCAGATAGAAGCAAAAGCACTTAAAAAACTGCGTCATCCGATCAGGGCTAAAAAACTAAAGAACTTTCTCGATATGGGATTTACGGAATAATTAAATTAGAAGGAGGAGAAATGCAAGAGGTAAAAGTTGAATTGTTCATCCCGGGTGAATTGAAAGATGAACCTATAATCTGCGAGATGATAAAAAATTTCAAGATCGACATGAAGATAATGGAAGCTTCATTCTCCACGGAAAGTGGATGGGCATATTTGATCATTAATGCCGAAAGCGATGAAATTGAGCGGCTCTATGACCATCTAAGATCAAAAGGTGTAAACATAGAGGTGAGAAGCTAAATGACCTTGAAACCTGTCATTACAGCCGGCGCTCCCGAACCCATTGGCGCGTATTCGCAAGGAATATGCGCGGGTGATTTCGTGTTTATTTCCGGGCAGATACCCATCGACCCGAAAACAAATGACATTATTTGCGGAGATATACGTGTCCAGACGGATCTTGTAATAACCAGTATCGAGAATATTTTGAAGGCGGAAGGCCTAGTTCTGAGTGATGTTGTTAAAAGTGAGATATTCCTGAAAGATCTTGATGATTTTCAGGACATAAATGAGATATATGCTTCCAGATTTTCAGGTGAGATAAAACCGGCAAGAGTAGTTATTCAGGCGGCAAAATTACCTAAAGATGTTGGTGTAGAGATATCCTGCATAGCGTACAGAACAAAATGAAAATAGTCAGGTTTAGATTTAATAACACCGAGCATACAGGCGTGTTTGAAGATTCTGTGATACGATCTGATGCTCCGGTACACGGGAGGGATACCTTTAGTTTAGAAGAGGTTTCTCTTCTAAACCCGGTCACTCCAACAAAGATAGTTTTGGTTGGGTTGAATTATCGGGATCATGCCGCTGAGCTTGATATGGCATTGCCGGAAAACCCTATAATTTTTTTAAAACCGACGACGTCAATGATCGGTCCGGGGGAGGTTATAATCTATCCTTCTTGTTCCAAAAGAGTCGATTATGAAGCTGAGCTCGCTCTTGTAATAGGCAAGCAAGCCAGAAATATTAGAGAATCCGAGGCGGAGGAATATATAGGCGGATATACATGCTTCAATGATGTAACCGCAAGGGATATCCAAAAACAAGACGGACAGTGGACCAGAGCAAAATCTTTTGACACGTTTGCGCCTGTTGGCCCCTGGGTCGAGACAGAGCTTGACCCGTCAGATCTTGCCATACGATCATATCTGAACGGTGAGTTAAAACAGGATTCACGAACTTCGGAATTTATATTTAAGGTTCCTGAACTTGTGAGTTTTGTGTCCTCGGTAATGACTTTATATCCGGGGGATCTCATAGTGACGGGAACCCCTTCAAAAATTGGTCCTATGAACCCTGGGGATGAGATAACTATTGAGATCGAAGGGATAGGGCGCTTAACTAATAGTGTAGCGGGTAGGAGACCATGAAAATTGTATTGCAAAGGGTTCTGAAGGCGTCCGTTGAGGTTAATGGACGAACTGTTTCAGAGATAGGAAAAGGGCTTTTACTTTTAGTAGGGATAGGAAAGCGTGATGACGCTTTTATAGCTCGTGAAATCGCGGCCAAGATAAACAATATGAGGATTTTTGATGACCGTGATGGGAGAATGAACCTTAACCTGAAAGCTGCAGGCGGAGATATCCTGAGCGTTCCGCAGTTTACTCTGTACGGGAGAACGGAAAAGGGTAACAGGCCGGGATTCGATGAGGCTGCTGAACCTGCAGAGGCGATGGTTTTGTGGCAGACCTTCAATGAGGAATTAGGCGGAGGCGGTGTACAGGTCCGGGAGGGGGAGTTTGCCGCTCATATGGAGGTCACCCTTGTAAATGACGGTCCCGTAACGTTCGTTTTAGACTCGGACAGAAAAAAATAAACGGACTTGACCGTACGGGGGATATTACGAGTCCGGCAAGAAACATTACAAGATGGGATAATATATGAAACGAATGATATCAATATGTTTATGCGTTTTTCTAAGTTTCGCGGGAACTTTCGCTAATGCTTCAGATCTGGGCGTTAGTATCCCTCTGGGAGCGGGCTTTGATCAGGCTCAACAGGACCTATGCCCACAGGGAGTTATGGTTATTACGCAGTTCCTCAGTGCCTGGGCGGTTGAAGATTATGCGACAATGTATGCTCTAATCGATGACAAAAGTAAAGAGAACTATTCTTATGATGACGCTCGATTCGACTTCCAGTTCATGGAGTTCAGGGAATATGAGATAAGCGCTGTCAGGAAACGTGGAGATGACTTTGAATTCTTTTTGAGTTTTGGTGACTGGCAAAGCGGGGATAAAGAACTTAAGAAAGTTATGGTAGACGGCAAGACTTTTCAGATAAAGATGGCATCTAATAGTTCGGTGTTCAAGAAATCAGCCGACAGCTATTTCTAAGAGGATTTTTACACTTTTTCCTTTCATTTTTTCATTTAACGTTATATTATATACAAAAATATATCCTCATGTTCATAAGGATATCCGCTTAAAATATTAATTCCGATAGGAGGATCAAATGGCGAGTATTAAGAAAATTGGTGTTTTAACCAGTGGTGGTGATTGCGGAGGATTGAACGCAGTTATAAAAGGTGCGGCAGGCATGGCCAATAGCCTCGGGATAGAGTGTTATGTTATTCCGAACGGCTACGCAGGGTTGTACAACCTTATCAACTTTGATGGGCTTACGCAGCTCACAGAGGAGAGGTTGGAGCTTATTAACTCATTCATGGCAGGGTCTGAAGCCGGACATTCCAGAGTAAAGGTAAGGAAGATCGCTGACCCGGCTAAGTATGAGAGGGTAAAAGAGGGCCTTAAGAAGTTTGATATCGACGCGCTGGTCATAAGTGGCGGAGATGACTCAGGAAGTGTTATGGTAGACCTTCATAAGAATGGCGTAGCTTGTGTTCACGCTCCCAAGACCATGGATCTTGATCTGCAGACATATTCAGTCGGGGGAGACTCTACTATAAACCGCATTGCAAAGTTCGCGAATGACCTTAAGACAACAGGACGTACTCATAACCGCGTTATAGTCATGGAAGTTTTCGGGCGATATGCCGGACACACCGCTTTCAGGGGCGGGATAGCGGCCGATGTGGATGCGATAATTATTCCGGAGATCCCGGCAGATTTCGATGTTCTATATGAACATGTAAAGAAGAAGCTTACCAGAAGGATAGGAGATAGTGATGTTTTTGCCGGTACATATCTTATTGTAGTTGCTGAGGGGTTAAGAGACGCTTCCGGTAACGAGATAGTCGATGAATCGGCCGGTATTGATGCGTTCGGGCATAAAAAGCTTGCTGGCGCGGCAAAGTTTGTATGCCAGGAGATAGACAAGAGGCTGAAGACAGATACTTCAGTTATTGACTTCATGAAAGCCTCTCAAATGTACGTTGAAAATGTTTATGATATCCCCGAGGTAAGAACTGTACGTCCGGGACATCTGGTTCGTTGTGGTGATAGCTCAGCATATGATGTTAACTTTGGCAAAGAGATCGGCGCCGGAGCGGTGCAGCTGCTGGCGAATGGTATCATGGGCGTGACTATTGCCGGTGTTACCGGGGATAAAGTCAGGTATATGCCTGCTGAAAAAGCTATTGAACAGCGACACGTTGATCTGAATGATGTGTCCCTCTTTGAGTCACTAGGAGTTTGTTTTGGAAGGAAATCGGAAAAGTTCAAGCCTAAGTTTGAGGAGCTAAAGGAGCAGCCCGAGAGATACATGTAGTTGGCTAAACCCATGAAATATCAACAAGCAGAGTTAGGCAGGGTTTTTGTAGTTAAGTTTGAGCATGGAGATAATCTTCACGAGAGCATCAAAGAGTTTGTCTCTCGTGAAGAGATCTCTTTTGCCACCATATCCTTTCTAGGTGCTTTGCTAAAAGCAGACATAGTGGCCGGCCCAAAAGAACCGGTTATTCCTCCGGATCCGGAGTTCATGTCCTTTAATGATGGCAGAGAGGTAGTGGGATTTGGCACAATAGTAAATGTTTCCGGCGAATGCGAAATGCACATCCACTCAGCGATCGGTAAGGGGGAAAAGACCCTGACAGGATGCCTCAGAAAGAACGCAGAAATCTTTCTGACCATTGAAGCTGTGGTGCAGGAGATCGCAGGAGACAATATAACCAGAAAAATGGACCCGGAAACGGGCTTCAAATTGTTAGACCTATGATTCCGGAAAACCAAAGAGCCTTTAAAAGGGTCAAAAAATCATTCCAGGTAAAATTCATATCGTACGATGATCCATCTGATGCGACTCATTCCGCTGTTACAAAAAATATTTCAGGCGGCGGACTTTATTGTGAGAGCGTAAAGCCATTCAAGATCGGGGAAAAGGTTAGTGTAGAAATTTTTCTTTCGGGAAAGAACAAAAAAGTTCCTTGTGACGGGAGAGTTGTGAGGTGTGAAATTTTGGACGGGCACATGGTAAAAACTTTTGGTGTAGCTATCGAATTCAGTCCGGCATCTTCAAGTGTTCAAATGAAAGTTCTTCAAAATGTTCTGTCAGGCAAAAAATAAATTCCACAAAAACATCAAAAATCAGAAAAAAAAATTCTTTTCGTGATATTTTTTTAAAAAATTAGCACGAATACAATTTTTCATTACACAGCTTTTAGAAATCGCATTTCTGAGGTTGTAGCTGGTGACGCCGGGAATCCCGCAATTTACAAGGAGTATAGGCGAGAGGCTGAAGATCAGCACAATGAATAAAAAGAGAGTAGCTTGTATAGACCTGTTACATATAAAAGCTAAATTTGTATGTTAAAAAAAAAGGCAAAAAAATTTGTCATTTCCTTGCAAAAAATAAATATTAATGTATTCTTTAAGCAAATAGCGTTTTTCCTAAAAGTTGTTAGGGAAAGGATTTAACCAAAGGGAGGCTAAGATGGCAGTTAAGAAAAAGGCAAAGAAGAAAGTTGCCAAAAAGAAAGTAGCCAAGAAGAAAGTTGCAAAGAAAAAGGTTGCCAAGAAGAAAGTCGCGAAGAAGAAAGTTGCAAAGAAAAAGGTTGCTAAGAAAAAAGTCGCGAAGAAGAAAGTTGCGAAGAAAAAAGTAGCCAAGAAGAAAGTCGCGAAGAAGAAAGTTGCAAAGAAAAAGGTTGCTAAGAAAA
>CAYWDJ010000002.1:0-38270 GCA_964457005.1 uncultured Planctomycetia bacterium | reverse complement strand
AAACCAAGCTTGCTCGTTCATAACGCCCCTCAGAAACTTTAAAATATCTTTGCTAAGACTTGATTGAAGCGGTGTAGCCGGAAACAGGTCCTCGGTCCTTCGCATGTAGCTCGGACTTGCGGAACTGCGCGCGGAATACCATCCCATTCTTAAATATAGAGACAAACTAGAGTGCAGGGATCTGTTTGGCGGGTAAGTTAAGCTCGCCTGGTCTGCGGAACTCGCGCGGAATACCTGCCGAAGAAGAGTGGATATACTGGCTTACATCTTATAGCTTACAGCTTATAGCTTACAGCTTATAGCTTATAGCTTACTTAAATGCTTGACAATATAGGGCGTATTTGTTAATATTATTAAACTTTTGCACAAGGGGAAAGTGTATATAGAGTCATATAACTTAATTATAATAGCTAATTTAGGACAATATAGGAGAAAATGATGTACGCAGTTATCGAATTACAGGGAGCTCAGGTCAAGGTTGAGAAGGATACCAAGTTTACCGTAAACAGGATGCAAACCGAGGATAAAAAGGTTGTTAAGGTGGATACGGTCCTTTTCGGGAAAAAGGGCAATGCTCATTTTATAGGGGAGCCATACGTAAAAGACGCATATGTTGAGCTTGAGGTCCTTGGCGATACCAGGGGTAAAAAGGTCATAGCGTTCAAGTACAGGGACAGAAAAAGCTCCCAGTCAAAGATCGGACATAGACAGGATCTTACGGAATTTAAAGTTAAAGAAATTCACTTCGCTGAGAAGGCAGAAAAGGTTGAGAAGCCAAAGGCAGAGAAAACTGATAAGCCGAAGGCAGAGAAAGCCGCGAAACCAAAAGCGAAGAAAGAAGATAAATAATAGGAGACAATCATGGCACATAAAAAAGGACAAGGCGCTTCAAGGAACGGTCGCGATTCGAACGCGCAGAGATTAGGCGTTAAAGTGTTTGGCGGCGAAACTGTAAGTGCAGGAAGTATAATCATAAGGCAGAGAGGGACTCATTACAAACCAGGCTTGAATGTTGGCCTCGGCAAAGATGACACAATTTTCGCTACATGTGATGGTTCTGTCAATTTCACAGGTAAGAGAGTAGTGAACATCATTCCAGTGTAATATGCTGATCGACCATGCAAAGATCTATGTCCAGGCCGGCGCGGGTGGAAACGGATGTAACAGTCTTTACAAAGACATGTTAAATCGAAGAGGGGTTCGCGACGGAGGAGATGGAGGCGATGGCGGGAGCGTAATCTTCGAAACCGATACCAACCTTACAACACTTCTTGATTTCAGGTATAACCAACATTACAAAGCCGGTAGAGGTGTGCACGGCGGATCCAATACCAAGGTAGGCCGAAGAGGCGATAATCTTGTTGTTAAGGTTCCTGTGGGCACGATCATTAGAGATGCGGGAACTGACCTGGTTATAAGGGATCTAAACAGCATAGGCGAAAGCGTAATAGCAGCTAAAGGCGGCCAGGGCGGCAAGGGTAATGCAAAAGTGGATGGCGGAACGGAAGGCATCCCCGGCGAAAAAAAGACACTTATACTTGATCTTAAACTTGTAGCTGATGCGGGGATAATCGGATTTCCCAATGCCGGTAAGTCTACTCTGGTCTCACGCATATCAAAATCACAATCAAAAATAGCGGCATACCCATTTACTACAAAGAGCCCGAAGCTGGGAGTTGTAAGATTATATGACGATGCTTTTGTCGTCTCTGATATGCCTGGTCTTATTGAGGGTGCTCATGAAGGGAAGGGGCTGGGAGACAGGTTTCTGAGGCATATTGAAAGGACATCGGTCCTTGTGCATGTGGTTGATATAATGCCTTTTGATGAAACTGATCCGGTTGAGACCTTTTTTAAACTGGAAAATGAACTTAAGTTGTATAATGAAGAGGTGTATGCTAAGCCTCGTATTGTGGTCGCGAATAAAATTGATTTTCCCGGGGGCGAGGAAGCCTTGGAGAATTTTAAGGATAAGGTAAAGAAAAAAGTGTATGCTATTTCCGCGCTTGCAGGAAGCGGTCTGGAAGAGCTTGTAAAAGAAATGTACAGAGAGATCAAAAATGTCAAAGAAAAAGCTGAAGAGAGTGACGATAAAAGTTGGGACGAGGGTTCTTACTGATAACAGTAATAAGCTGGACAAAAAAGCGGTTAAGAGCCTTGCTGACCAGATATCTGTGCTCATGGACAGGGGCGTAGAGGTTGTCCTTGTTTCCTCCGGAGCCATTGGAGCGGGCCTGGGCCTTCTTGACGTAGAGAAGAAAGGGAAGTCCTTGTCGGAGCTGCAGGCTATAGCAAGTATCGGCCAGAACCATCTTATGGATGTCTATAATGAATATTTCAATAAGAAGGGGTATGTTACCGGGCAGATCCTTCTCACACAGGAAGACCTCTCGGATCGCAAGCGGTTCCTGAACATACGTTATACGTTGAACACCCTTTTTAAATATAAGGCTGTACCTATTATCAATGAGAATGATTCAGTGTCTACCGAAGAGATCAAGTTCGGGGATAATGACAGACTGTCGAGTCTCGTGGCCGATCTGGCAAATTCAGATCTACTCATAGTTCTTACGGATGTTGACGGTCTTTACGATGACAAGGGTTCCGTAATTAAAGAAGTAGCTGCTATTAACTCCAGTATAAGAGCATTTTGTAAGGGCAAGGGATGCGAAGAAAGTACCGGCGGAATGGAGTCAAAGCTGGAGAGCGTGAAGAACGCTACGAAATCCGGCATAAATTGTGTTATTGCCAGAGGGTCAAAAAAGAACATAATTATTGATATTGTCGACAATAAGGGAACGGGTACGATCTTTAATGCCCAGAAAACTTCTATTAAAGCCAGGAAAAGGTGGATAGCCTTCAGTCTTAAATCCAAGGGAGACATAGTTATTGATGCAGGGGCCCAGACGGCACTTATTGATAAGAATAAAAGCCTTCTTCCCAGCGGCGTTTTAGACGCGACAGGAAAGTTTGCCGCCGGAGACGTTGTTAATATTGTGAATAAAAAGAACAAGATCATAGCCAGGGGCCTTACAAACTACTCTCTGGACGAGATGCAGAAAATAAAAGGATTAAGGACTGATAAAATTGAAGCCAGTCTCGGATATAAGGATTACGACGAAGTTGTTCACAGGGACAATCTTGCGGTGATAGGTGAAGAGGATTAATGGACGAAAGGTGATAGTCATGGATGCTACAGAAATAATGAAAGATATTACGACAAGAGCCGGGAAAGCGGCGGTGAGCCTGAATGTTCTTTCGGAAGAGAGGAAGAACGAGGCGCTTATTGCTATGGCCGGTGCTTTGGATGTAGCTCGTGAGGATATCAAGAAAGCGAATAAGATAGATCTTGATGCGGCTGTCGCAAAAGGAAAGAATAAGGCTTTTCTGGATAGGCTTGAGCTTACCGATGAGAGGATCGATGGTATGGTCAAGATGTTCGAGGAGGTTGTAGGTCTCAAGGATCCTGTCGGCGAAGTACTGGAAAGTGTTAATCGCCCTAATGGGCTTGTTATAGATAAGGTAAGGGTGCCCATCGGCGTTATAGGTATCATATATGAATCCAGGCCGAATGTTACGGCAGACTGTGTTTCTTTATGTCTCAAATCGGGTAATGCCGTTATCTTAAGAGGAGGCAGCGATTCTATAAATTCTAACAAAGCGATATACGATGTTTTGAAAACGGCCGCAGTCTCAAAGGGGCTCGATGAAGGGGCGTTCATTCTCATTGAAGACACCTCGAGGAAACTGGTGGATGCCATGCTTAAAGCTTCAGACGGTATAGATCTTATTATGCCCAGGGGCGGAGAGTCTCTTATCAGGTCTGTAGTTGAGAACAGCAGAATCCCTGTCATAAAGCATTATAAGGGTGTTTGCCACGTTTATGTAGATTCGCCCGCGGATATGACCATGGCTGAAAATATTTGTATTAATGCGAAGGTTCAGAGGCCAGGTGTATGTAACTCCATGGAGGCTATGCTTGTTCATAAGGATATTGCCGGAGAATTTTTGCCTAAGATAGCAGCAAGGCTTAAAGACGCCGGGGTTGAATTAAAGGGATGCTTGAGGACCAGGGAAATACTGGGTGACGATGTATCTCTGGCGACTGAAGAAGATTATTATACGGAATGGCTGGATCTTGTCCTCAACATTAAAGTTGTCGATTCTGTGGATGATGCGATATCCCACATATCAAAATACGGATCTAATCACTCAGATGCTATTGTGACAGAGAATGATGAGAGCGGAAAAGAGTTCACCAAAAGAGTGGATTCTTCCGCGGTGTATGTCAATGCGTCAACACGGTTCACTGACGGTGGAGAATTTGGTAAGGGTGCCGAGATAGGCATCAGTACCGATAAGCTTCATGCCAGAGGGCCCATGGGCATACAGGAACTTACCACATACAAATATATCGTCCACGGCGAAGGACAAATACGACCTTAAAAATGCTATAAGCTATAGGCTATAAGCTGTAAGCAATAGCTTTACAGAGAACACTTATAGCTTAAAGCTTACAGCTTAAAGCTATAAATTATGAAGATTGGTCTATTAGGCGGCACATTTAACCCAATTCATATGGGACATCTCATTCTTGCCCAGGAGTGCTGGGATCAGCTCACCCTGGACAAGGTCATATTTGTGCCTTCGTTCATTCCCCCGCACAAACACATGGAGACAGAGGTATCCGCTCACGACAGGCTCAATATGGTTCGTCTGGCGCTTGAGGGAGATGACAGGTTCGAGATCTCCACATACGAGATAGATAGGAAAGATGTGTCGTATACAATAGACACTATCAGGCATTTTAGGTCCGAAGATGGTAACGATGTCGAGATATTTTTTCTCACGGGAGCCGATTCCGCAGAAACACTCTCAATGTGGAAAAATGCAGATGATATCCTGAAAGAGTGCACATTCGTTGCCGCTTCTCGCCCCGGATGGGGGGAGGATAGCGCTTACGAAGACCGCATAAAACGTCTGATCATGCCCAATATAGAGATCTCTTCTACTGCTGTTCGCCAGCGCATCCGAGACCGCAGGCCCATTGATCACATGGTCCCTCAGAAGGTCGTTCAATACATCCGCAAAAAAGGTCTATACAGGTAATAATTTGCGAGACCTTGCACTTTCAGTATGTGTATGATACACTTTGAGCATAAGTTACTACTATTAATATAAAGAAGGGGGTTATTCATGGCAGAGGCATATTGTGTAAAATGCAAAGCTAAGAGAGAGATGAAAGATGCAGAAGAAGTTACAATGAAGAACGGTAGAAAGGCAATGAAGGGCAAATGTCCTGAATGCGGCACCGGTATGTACAGAATAATGGGTAACAAATAAGCCGTCTGATAACCTTATGTTAGAAAGTGATAATAAGTGAAAGCAAAAGAAAAAGCAGAGTTAATAGCACATTTTGCGGCGGAAAAGAAGGGTGAGAATATAGTCCTTCTGGACATGAGCGGACACGGCATGTTGTATGATTGGTTTGTCGTTGTGTCCGCTTCTTCTGCTCGTAGGATAAACGCGATAGCCAAGTCTATAGATACAGGCCTTTCATCTAAAAAAATAAAGCCGATCAGTATCGAAGGTAAAGGGAATCCTTATTGGACGCTCCTTGACTATGAGGATGTTGTTGTGCACGTGTTCTATGCAGAAATCAGGGACTATTACGGGCTGGAACGGTTATGGCCGGATATCCCTCAAATACACTTTAAAGAAAAATGCTTGAAAAAGACGTCTCAAAAAAAATCTCAAAAGCCCTCGTAGAAGCTTGTCAAAAATACTTTAAAGAAAATATTCCTGATACAGCTTGTCCAGACGGCATAGATGTGTCCCTGAAGCTTACGCGAGATCATAAGCACGGGGATCTCACGTCCAATATAGCTATGCGCCTGGCTCGTGCCGCAAAACGGTCTCCTCAGGATATCGGTGCGGGAGTTGTCGAGCTGTTCAAAAAAACCATAAAAGCCGATGGGCTTGATTCGTACATTGGTAATGTAGAACTTAAGGGCGGATTTATAAACCTGTGGTTATCGGATGGATTTTTCCTTAATCTCATAGAAGGTATCCAGGAGCAGGCCGGTGAGTTCGGAAAGAATTCTAACGGAGAGGGTAAAAAGGTCAATATCGAATATGTGAGCGCCAATCCGACCGGACCGCTTACTATCGCCCACGGAAGACAGGCTGCTATAGGGGATGCGCTTTCAAGGATACTTCGGTTTAACGGTTATGATGTGACCGATGAGTATTATCTAAATGATTATGGCCGCCAGATCCGGATGCTCGGGGTCTCTGTGCAGATAAGGTATCGCAACCTGTTCGGGAATGCGGATCCTATGCCCGAAGACGGCTACATGGGAGAATACATAGTAGATATAGCCAAAGAGATACGGGATGCCGAAGGCGATTCTTTCCTGGAAGAGAACGACGAAACAGACAAGTTTTTTATTAAGTACGCGGTTGATCATATGATGGGTCTTATCCGGGAAGACCTTAAAGATTTTGGTGTGGAGTTCGATGTATGGACATCCCAGGCCGGGATTGAAGATAGAAATGAAGTTCAGCGTGTCCTTGCTGATCTTGAAAAAGAGGGCTATATCTATGACGAGGAAGGCGCGAAGTGGTTTTCTTCAACAAAACTGGGCGATGACAAGGACCGGGTCGTAATAAAGAGCGATGGTTCTTTTACGTATCTTGCGCCTGACATTGCGTATCACCGGGATAAGTACAAGAGGGGTTTTGATTGGCTTATAGATCTTCTTGGCCCGGACCATCATGGATATATTAGAAGGATGAAGGCCGCGGTACAGGCTCTTGGGCATGACGCTTCCAGCCTGGACATACTCATAGTACAGCTGGTAACTCTCTTAAGAGGAGAGGAGACGGTTTCTATGTCTACCCGAAGAGGCGAATTTGTAAGCCTTAGAGAGCTTCTTGATGAACTGGGTAAAGATGTTACAAGATTTTTCTTTCTTTCTCGACGTCTGGATAGCCATCTTGATTTTGATATCGATCTGGCAAAGAAGGAAAGTTCCGATAATCCTGTTTTTTACATACAATACGCCCATGCGCGTATTTGCAGCATCAAAAGGTTCAGCGTAGAAAAATGGGGCGACCTGGTTCTGGATACTACCAATCTTAAACTCATGGACGCAAAGGGAGAAAAACTTTTAATGAGGAAGCTGGCAGAGTTCCCATACGCGGTAGCTGCGGCCGCTGAATCTCTTGAGCCGAACCGGATAATTGTCTACCTGAATGAACTTGCCCGGATGTTCCATTCTTTCTACACGGAGTGCAGGGTTATTTCGGATGATGATGAGCCGCGTTCCAAGGCAAGGTTGTATCTTGTTGAAAGCGCGCGCAGGGTGCTGGCTAACGGGCTGGGCCTTTTGAACATTGATTTTCCTGAAAAAATGTAAGAATCTACCATATGTTCGATTCCCTTAAGCTGTATGTCAATGATAGCGTCGATAGTGATGAGACCATCCGGGTTCTGGATAAATGCGGATATATTCGCTGCCGAAAGATCTCTACGGAAGGTGATTACAGCCTTACCGGAGAAACCCTTGTAATATATCCAGTAACATTCGAATATCCCGTCAGGATCGATCTTGCCTATGGCAAGGTAAATTCCATCAGAAGCGTAGATCTCATATCCTTTAAGACAATAGATAAACATAACGGCGTAATAATCCTGCCGATGGGGATATTGCGGAAGACCAGGGTAAAAAAAATATCAATAGAAGAAGCGGAGCAGCAGCCTATAAATTCTTTTGTTGATATTGAACCCGGGGACCACGTTGTTCATCTAGACTACGGCATAGGTAAATATATCGGGATGCAGGGGATAAAAAAAGAGGGGAAGCATCGCGACTATTTCGTTCTTGAATTTAAAGGCGGGGACAGGCTTTTTGTTGAACACAAAGACCTCAATAAACTGCAAAGATATATTTCTTTCCACAGGAAAGCTCCGAAACTAAACAGTCTCAAAACAAAAGGATGGCATCAAACAAAGACTAAGGCGGCTACGGGCGCGCGTCGTATCGCCAGGGATCTTTTAGCTCTTCAGGCCAGAAGGGCAAGAGCCATAGGTTATAGTTTTAAGAAAGACACGGATTGGCAGGAAGGGGTAGAAAAGGCATTTCCTTATAAGGAGACCCGGGATCAGCTTACGGCGACAGAGGCGGCGAAAAAGGACATGGAAGCGATCACGCCCATGGACAGACTTCTTTGTGGAGACGTGGGATATGGTAAGACAGAAGTCGCTCTGCGTGCGGCTTTCAAGGCTATTATGGATAATAAACAGGTGGCGTTTTTAGTTCCTACGACCATTCTTGCCGAGCAGCATACCAATACCTTTACAAAGAGAATGGAGGGGTACCCGGTAAATATACAGATGCTTAACCGTTTTCGCACCAAGGCAGAACAAAACAGAATATTGCAGGACCTGGCCGATGGGAAAGTTGATATCGTAATAGGAACCCACAGGCTTTTATCCGGAGACGTGTCTTTCAATGACCTGGGGCTTTTGATCATTGATGAAGAACAGAGGTTTGGCGTAAAACATAAAGACAAGATCAAGCGGATGCGAGTTAACGTAGATATACTGACGCTTACAGCCACACCCATCCCTCGTACGCTTTATCTTGCATTGATGGGAGGAAAAGATATCTCGGTTATCGAAACTCCGCCACTTGAACGGTTGCCTGTTCAGACAGAGGTCATTGAGCCGGACAAAAAAACAATAAGAGACGCGATCGATAAAGAGTTGAAAAGAGGCGGCCAGGTTTATTATGTTCACAACCGGGTCGAGACGATAGAAAAAGTTGCCAGGGAAGTAAAGAAACTTGTGCCCCGGGCCAGAATAATGATAGGGCATGGACAGATGTCTTCACGCATGCTGGAAAAGACCATGCTAAAATTTATTGCGGGTGAAGTGGATGTTCTTGTTTGTACCACTATTATAGAATCGGGAATAGATATACCTAATGCCAACACAATGATAATTAACAATGCCGACAGATTCGGGCTTGCAGATCTTTACCAGTTGAGGGGGAGGATAGGTCGTTTTGACAAGAAGGCCTATGCGTACTTAGTGGTAAGGGACATGTCCATTCTTACTCATGATGTCCAGGCAAGGATGGCGGCTATTAAAAAATACCAGGAGCTTGGGTCGGGTTTCAAGATCGCCATGAGGGACCTCGAGATGAGGGGTGCGGGAAACATACTTGGAACGGAACAGAGCGGCTTTATTGACCAGGTAGGGTTCGATCTTTACTGCCGGTTGCTTAAAGCCGAGATCGAAAAATTGAAATAAGCAGCTTTTTGTATGTACCTTTTGACGAAAGGGGGGATATTTGCAAACTTCCTTCCCCGCAAGAATTTAGCCTTTATGAAAGCTAAATTCTTGAAGGGGTCCCCTTGAAGCTTACAAATATCCCCCCTTTATTGTACCAGACTTTTATCCTATTAATGCTTGATGAGGCAGGGGGATTCTGGTATTATATATCATATTCATATAGACAATTATCAGTAACCAGAAGAAGACGAGTATGTTCGGATATAGATTAATAATCATAATTTTATGCGCTGCCTTTATCCTTTCCGGATGCGGATCCGGATCTAACGGTAAAGATGTCGTGGCCAGGGTTGGAGATACCAAAATAACCCGGGCTGATCTTGACGACAGGGTGTCAAGGCTTCCCGAGCGATATCAGGAGATAGCAAGAACCAGGAAAGAAGAATTTCTCCAAGAAGTTATCAATGACTCATTACTTTATCAGGAAGCCCTGAGAACCGGAACACAGAAGGATCCGGAAGTTGTCAAAATAGTTAACGAGGCGAGGAAAAAAATAATAATTGCCAAATACCTGAAAGATAATGTTGATGGCGCTGTCGTTATAAATGAAGAAGACATTGAAGACTATTACGAGCAGAATAAGGACAAATACAAAACAGCTGAGATAATGAGGGTTTCACATATTTTGCTGCCAACACGTGAGGAGGCAGAGGTTATCCTTGAACAGCTGAACTCCGGAGCTGATTTTGAGGCTGTGGCGAGGACTAAGTCGGTTGATCCCACGGCGCAAAAGGGAGGGGACGTAGGATACTTTCCAAAAGGCCAGCTTATGCCTGAGTTTGAACGAGCTTGCGCGGCTCTCGATGTAGGAGAGATAAGCGGAGTCGTAAAGACAAAACTGGGGTATCATATCATAAAGATGACGGATAGACGCCAACCCCAGCCCAGGCCCCTGGAGCAGGTGTCTGACAATATTCAGTCCAGTTTGCGGACCGAACAGAAACAGAAAATGTTTAACGAACTTTTAAGGAAATTAAGAAAAGATACGGAAATTGAGATCAATACAGAAGTATTAGAGGAACAAAACAATGGAGGGAAAAATGATGTTTAGAAACTTAGCGAAAAAGCTTATGACTTTACTTGTTTTAACGCTTTCTATTTCTTTGGCCCAGGCGTCTTTTGCCGAGGTAGTAGATAAGGTTATTGTTGTCGTTAACGACGAGGTTGTTACCCAGCGTGAATTTGACAGGGCATTTGCTCCAATGAAAGCCGATTATGAGGCAAGGTTCAAGGGAACAGAACTGTCGAGCCGCGTTGAAGAGGCCAGAAAAGGCATATTGAATCAGCTTATAGATTCGAAGATAGCCATAAGTCTTGCCAAGAAGAATAAAGTTAAAATTGACGAGGCGGTGCTTGCCGAGAGAATTGACGAAGTGCAGAAGTACTATCCCTCAGAAGACGAATTCTTGAAGGCATTGAGTGACAAAGGCACTAACTTTACAGAGTTTCAAAAGGAAATAAAAGATCAGATGCTCGCGCAGGCCCTTGTTGAACAGGAAGTAGGGTCAACAATCGTTGTTTCTCCGCAGGAAATACGCGATCTCTACGATAAGAACGAGGATAAGCTTGTATCTCCCAAAAGAGCCAAGGTGCAGAGCATAGCGGTTAAGAAAAGCGAGAACCCTGAAGACATGGCCCCGAAAAAGAAAATAGAAGCCATCAAAAAAAAGCTGGATAAGGGTGGGGACTTTTCCGAAATTGCCAAGGCCGAATCCGAAGATCCATATGCTCCGAAGGGAGGAGACATGGGTTATGTTTCGCCTGGTCAGACCATCAAGGAAATAGATGAAACTATTTTTTCTTTGAAAAATGGGGAGGTGTCAGACATAGTAGAGACCCGTATTGGTTACCATCTATTCAAGGTTGATGGGATAGAGGAATCACGTAAGATGGATTTCCCTGAAGTCAGCGATTATCTTCGGCAGCAGCTGTTCATGAATAAATTTCAGCAGGAACTTGGCAAGTGGATGCAGGATCAAAGAAAAAATGCATACATCTCGTACAAATAAGCCCAAAATATTTATAACTATGGGAGATCCCGCGGGGATCGGCCCGGAGATAATTGTAAAATCATTGGCAAGCCCGGAAATAAACGGGCTTGCCAATTTTATAATTGTCGGGGATGCCCCTTTGTTTGAAAAACTAATTTCTGCTTCCGGATTGGAAGAACCTTTTGAGGTAATGGATCCGGGTGGAGATATCTCTGACACTTCATTTGGAGCGCCAACTATCTCCGGAGCAAAAAAAGCTATTGATAGTTTGTCTCTTGCTGTTAAGTTGATGCGGGAAAACAAGAGCGGATCCACGCAAGCCCTTGTTACCGCGCCTTTAAGTAAGGAAAAGTCAGCTGAGGTTCTCCCCGGATTTATAGGGCACACAGAGTTTTTGCAGGAGGCTTACGGTTCCGATCTGGTTACGATGGCCTTTGTTGGTAATACCCTTAAAGCCATTCCTGTTACTAGACATATTCCCCTGAAAGATGTTGCGTCCAATCTTAATGAAGATGTTATTCTGGGTACGCTTAAACAGGTCATAGACGCGCGAAAAATGATATCCGGGAAAGAAGATCCCGTTATTGGTGTTTGCGGTCTCAATCCCCATAGCGGCGAGGGAGGAAGGATTGGTGATGAAGAAGCCAGAATAATCGTTCCGGCTATTGAAAACGCGAAGCGCGTATACAAAAACATCGTTGGGCCCATACCATCGGATGTGATCTTTTATAAGGCATTGAAAAAGGATATCGACATCGTTGTTGCCATGTATCATGACCAATGTTTAACGGCCTTTAAAATGGTAGATTTTGATAATGGCGTGAATATGACTTTGGGACTTGATGATGTCAGGACGTCACCGGATCATGGAACCGCTTTCGATATAGCCGGCAAGGGTGTAGCTTCACCCGAATCAATTACACACGCTATCCGTCTTGCTATAGACGCGGTAACGTCGTAGGACTATCAATGAGTGTGAACTACATAAAAAAAATATGTTCCGAGAATGGATTCAAGCCAAACAAAAGGCTTGGACAGAATTTTCTGGCTGATGATAATGTTAGAGATAAGATCCTCAATGCCTATTCAATAGCGTGCGATGAGACTGTCATGGAAATCGGACCGGGACTTGGAGCCATGACATCGTCTATCGCGAGCCGCTGCAAAAAAGTCATTGCCATCGAAAAAGATCCTAAGGTTTGCGCTATCATGAAGCCTGTTTTTGACGCGGCCGGGAATGTTTTTTTATTTCAAGATGATTTTCTGAAAGTCGACATATCAAAACATGCAGATGGCGGAAAAGTGAAAATATGCGGAAATGTGCCGTACTATATAACGACTCCCATAATAGAAAAAATACTGGAACAAAGGGGATCTGTTACCAGCGCATTTCTGGTTGTGCAGGATGAACTTGCCGTCAGGATAGCGGCTCCCCCCGGAACCAGGGCATGCGGTTCGATAAGTTGTTTCATACAGTATTTTGCTGCCGTTAAAAAAGTCTTTAAGATCAAAAAGGGCTGTTTTTATCCCAAACCTCAGGTTGAATCCTGTCTTTTAAGGCTGGACATACTTGATGAGCCCAGGGTGAAGGTCAAAGATGAAGAACTTTTCTTCAGAATCATACGCAGGGCCTTCAGCGAAAGACGAAAAATGATGCTTAATCCACTGTCGTCCGGAGATATTAAGGGACTGTCCAAGTCCGAGTGGACCTCGATATTGACCGAACTTGAAATTAGCACATCTTCAAGGGCAGAGGACCTGTCATTGGAAGAATTCGCCAGGATCTCAAATAAGCTGTCCTAGTACATAAAATAACATATACCACAATATATAGTATATTGACTTTTATATATTACTATGATATTGTATGCCTATCATGGGTAAAGAGGGTAAAAATATAGTTATTACCGAAGAAGTTGTCCGGTACGTGGCCAATCTTTCCAGGCTGAGCCTGAATGAGGAAGAAGTGGCGCAATTTAAAGGGCAGCTTTCGAGTATTTTGGAGTATATCGACCAGCTGGATGAAGTCGACGTCAGCGATACTTTGCCCACTACACATGTTCTTCCCACGATGAAAAACGTGTTCAGGGAAGATGAATTGAAACCATCGCTTTCTCCTTCCGAAGCACTTCAAAATGCTCCGCTTCAGAAGGATAATTTCTTTAACGTTCCCAAGGTAATAAAAGACTCGTAATAATGGAAGACATTCTTTCTAGCATTAAAAACTATAACACTTATCTGAAAGCTAAGACAGGTTCTTTTGCTGAAGAGGCAGTTTCTCTCGTTGACAGGGCTATTTCCATTGATAAGGACATTAAGGCCTTTGTCGACATCGATCCCTCACAGGTGAAAGAGAGGGCGATGGAGCTTGAAGGAAAGCCCGGCAAGGGGCTTTTGTGGGGAGTTCCCGTAGGGATAAAAGATAATATCTGCATCAAGGATCAGCTTACAACAAGCGGATCTCATATTCTTGACGGGTTCCGGCCTCCATACAATGCCACGGTAATAGAAAAACTTGTGGCGGCAGATGCTCTCATTCTTGGGCACACCAACATGGATGAATTCGCGTTCGGCTCGAGTTGCGAAACATCTTATTATGGGCCTACAAATAACCCGTGGGATACCGAACGTATTCCGGGCGGGTCAAGCGGGGGATCGGCAGCTTCTGTTGCGGCAGGCGAGGTAGCGGCCGCACTGGGGTCAGATACAGGAGGGTCCATCAGGCAGCCTGCGGCTATGTGCGGAGTTGTCGGTTTTAAGCCCACATATGGCAGAGTTTCACGGTACGGACTCATGGCATTCGCTTCAAGCCTGGACCAGATAGGGCCTTTTACAAGGACGATGGAAGATTGCGCGGCTCTCTTGGAGGTGATTTCCGGATACGATCCTAAGGATTCTACAAGTGTTAATGTGGAAGTTCCGAAATATACGGATTTTCTTGGAAAAGATATAAAAGGGCTTACGATCGGCATTCCGCAAGAATATTTTCAGGTGGGGATAGACAAAGAAGTAAAGATGAGGATAGATGAGGCCATAGAAGTATTTAAAAAACTGGGAGCCAAGACGGTAGAGATATCGTTGCCGCATACTAAGTATGCGGTGAGCTGTTACTATATAATCGGACCGGCGGAAGCTAGCTCCAATCTCTCAAGATATGACGGGGTACACTACGGGCACAGGAGCAAGGATCCGAAAGGGCTTATTGATATGTATATCTCTTCCAGGAACGAAGGGTTTGGATCTGAGGCGAAGAGGAGAATACTTCTTGGTACATACGCGCTTTCGAGTGGGTATTATGAAGCATATTATCTTAAAGCCCAGAAGGTCAGGACAAAGATAAGCGATGATTTTAAAGAGGCGTTCAAAGAATGTGATCTTGTGCTTACTCCTACAGCTCCTTCTACCGCGTTCAAGATAGGAGAGAAGACGGATGATCCTCTGAAGATGTATCTGTCCGACATCTTTACGATCTCGGCTAACCTTGCGGGGATACCGGCGGTTTCGATGCCTTGTGGAACCGGGGAGAACGATATGCCGGTGGGCCTTCAGCTTATGGCTCCGGCTTTCAAGGAAGAAATTTTGATACAAACGGGACAGGCTTTTCAGATGAACACGGATCATCATAAAAGGTTTTCTGGAGATAAATAGAATATGTCTAACGGTAAATATGAAACGGTAATAGGACTAGAGGCGCATGTCCAGCTTGATACCAACACGAAGGTGTTCTGTTCGTGCAGTACCAAGTTCGGGGCGGAACCGAATTCTCATGTTTGTCCTGTGTGTCTCGGCCAGCCCGGAGTCCTTCCGGTTTTGAACCGTAAGGCTTTTGAATTTGCGATAAAGGTGGCTTTAGCTTTTGGTTTTGAGATCCAGAAAATCGTGAAGTTCGACAGGAAGAACTATTACTATCCGGACCTTCCAAAAAATTACCAGATCAGCCAGTTTGATATGCCGATTGCGTATAATGGTACGATAAAGATCCCTGACGGTAATGAAGGTGAGAAGGTAATAAATATTACAAGAGCTCATCTTGAAGAAGACGCGGGCAAGTTGATACATGACAGGGATCCCAACTTAAGTTATGTTGATCTTAACCGTACGGGAACGCCTCTTTTGGAGATAGTTTCAGAACCGGAACTTTGCTCTCCGCAGGAAGCGTATGATTATCTGACCGAGCTTAAGCAGATCATTAAGTATCTTGAGGTGTCCGACTGTAATATGGAAGAGGGAAGTTTGAGATGTGATGCCAACATATCCTTAAGAGAGAAAGGCGAGACAGAACTTGGAAGTAAGGTGGAGATCAAGAACCTGAATTCGTTTAAGGCCGTGAGGGCTGCCCTGGAATACGAGCAGGATCGTCAGGCAGACTTGCTTGACGATGGAGAAACAATAAAACAGGAAACACGTCTCTGGGATGAGAATAAGAATATCACCCTTTCAATGAGGTCAAAAGAGGGGTCGCATGACTATAGGTATTTCCCGGATCCCGATCTTGTTCCTTTTGAGATAGAGAATTCTGTTATAGCAGAAATGAAGAAAACACTGCCTGAACTCCCGGCTCATCGGAAAGAAAGGTTTTTAAAGGAATATGTATTAGCGGCAGCCGACGTTGAAATCCTTACAGCTGAAAAAGGTATAGCAGATTTTTTTGAAGACGTTGTCTGTGAGCTAAAAGATCCGCAAGCCGCCTGTAACTGGATCAAAGGCGAGATACTGATGCACATAAAAGAAAAGGGTGTCAGCCTTGAAGGGCTTAACCTTAACCCCAAGGCTTTGGCGTCCGTTATCTCTTTGGCCAAGAAGGGTGTTATCAACGCAAAAACGGCGAAAGAGGTTCTTAAGGAATGCATTGATACGGGAATGGACCCCGAGGAAATAGTTAAAGATAAGGGTCTGGAACAGGTTTCAGATGAAGGCGCTCTTGAAGACGCTGTCATCAAAGTCATGTCGAGTAATGAAAAGTCCGTCAATGACTACAAGGGCGGCAAGACAAATGCTTTAGGATTTCTGGTCGGACAGGTAATGAAAGAGACCAAGGGAAAAGCAAATCCAAAGTTAGTCGGAGATATGCTCAAAAGTAAACTTACCGAATGATTCCGGGAGGGTCATATGAGATCAAAAATTCTATCAGTTCTGTTCGCACTATTTTTAACCGTTGTTCTTGTTTCCGTATCCGTGGCGCAGGATGAGAATATAACGGATGATCCAAAAGAACTTTTTAAGCAGACAGAGCTTTTCGCTGATTCCATAACGATAATAAGCAAGGACTACGTGGAGCCGGTAACGGCAAAGGAACTCATTTACGGAGCCATGAAAGGGATGATGGGGACGCTGGATGGATATAGCGAGTTTATGGATCCTGAGAGCTTTAAGGAGATCACTGAAGAAACAAAAGGTGAGTTCGGGGGTGTGGGGATAGAGATAGGTATGCGAGACGATGTTCTTACGGTAATAGCCCCAATAGAGGATTCTCCGGCTTATGACGCAGGCGTAGAGGCGGGAGATAAGATCGTAAAGATAGGAGAAGAAACTACCCGTGAAATGACGCTGGATGACGCGGTTAAAAGGCTTAAGGGCGAGCCCGGGACAGAGGTTGCCATAACTGTAATAAGGCCGGACACTGACGAGCTTCTCGAGTTCGCGATAGAAAGAGCCGTTATAAAACTTAAAAGCATTAAAGACGCTAGGGTGATCGACGGAGATATCGCTTATGTTAAGCTGGTAGAGTTCCAGGAGAGGACAGCAAGGGATTTTAGGAATACTGTCAAAGACTTAAGAAATAAAGGTGCTACCAGCCTGGTTATTGATCTTAGGAATAACCCCGGGGGATTGTTTGAGTCGTCAATTGAAGTGGCTGATCAGTTCTTGCGGCCGGGTGCCATGATAGTCTATACAGAAGGCAGGAGCCAGGACTTGCATAAAGAATACAAGTCAAAAAAAGAGCCGGTTTTTGAAGAGATGGATCTTGTTATTATAATTAACCGAGGTTCGGCAAGCGCGGCAGAGATCCTGGCGGGCGCTATCAAAGACAATAAAAGAGGCATTCTCGTAGGGGAGACCTCTTTTGGTAAGGGTTCAGTCCAGACGGTTATAGGCCTTAAAGATAAATCGGCTCTCCGGTTGACCACGGCAGCATATTACACTCCGTCCGGAAGAACCATAAGGGATAAGGGGATAGATCCCGATATAGTTGTTAAGAGGATCAGGCCGGCGGAAGAAAAAGATCCCGAGAACGAGAAGAAAAAGGAAATATTCAGCAAGATCAAAGACGAGAAGAAAAAAGAAGAAAAAGTTGAGAAGTCGGAAGATGAGGACGAAGACATTCTGGCAAAGGATAACCAATTGCAGGCGGCTGTGAACGTTCTTAAAGGCGCAAGGATATTCGAGGCATACAAGGGGACGAATGGACAGTAGAAAGCTAGCGATAGGTGTAGGTGTTATACTTTGCGCTATTTTGCTGGTTCTTGTTTTCAAGGTAAGCAATCTGTCACGCAAGGTCACAAAGCTGGAAAACACTGTAGCGGTTTTTCACGGCAGATCGGAAATTGAGAAGAAACCTGTAAGGCGTAAAGCTTCGGTTCCCACAAAGGCTGCTCCTCAGGTAGCGATAGTCCTGGATGATTTTGGATATTCAAAGAAGAACCTCCAGGACATAAAGGCTCTTAAAGCTCCGGTTACCCTGGCTATTTTGCCGTCAGCTCCGTATGCTTCCGCGGTTCATAAGTTTGCGAGGGAGAACGGCCTGGAAACTATAATACATCTTCCTATGGAGCCCAAGAACCAGACCTCGGGGCTTGAGGAAGATACGATAATGACAAATATGACCGGTGCGGAGATACGAGAGGTCCTGAATCACGCGCATAAAACCCTTCCTTTGGCTGTAGGCGCAAATAACCATATGGGATCTAAAGCAACGGCCGACGAGAGGGTAATGACTATAGTTCTCGCAGATATTAAAAAACGAAACAAATTTTTTCTGGACTCGTATACTGTCGGAGATTCGGTGTGCGAAGAGATAGCGGCGAAAAAGAGGGTGCCGTATCTCAAGAGGTCAATTTTTCTCGACAACGAGAACGATGACGCGTACATCAGTGCCCAGTTAGAAAAGGTACGTAAGATGGCGATAGAAAAGGGAACTGTTGTTGCCATAGGGCATGACCGTCCGAAAACGGTGAAAATGCTGAGGAAATATATGCCGCAGATGAAATCAGAAGGGATACGTTTTGTTACCCTTGCTGAGATGGTAGAAGAGGGAGGGAGATAGCTTTTTATAGCTGTAAGCTATAAGCTGTAAGCTGTAGGTTTAAAACAGCTTTTTATAGCTTATAGCTTAAAGCTTAAAGCTTACTAGTATGATTACTATGGGGATAGAAACTTCATGTGATGAGACTGCCGTAAGCGTGGTGTGTGACGGAAAGGTGCTTTCGAACGAAGTGTCGTCCAGTGTCGAACTTCACGCGCAGTATGGCGGTGTTGTTCCGGAAATAGCGTCGAGATATCACACTGAGTATATGTATTCGGTCTTTGAAAAATCCATGGAAGACGCTGCTATAAAAGTTGAGGACATAGACCTGGTCGCGATGACCGATGAACCGGGGTTGCCCGGATCTTTACTTGTCGGTTCAGCTTTTGCTAAAGCCTTGAGTTATGCGGCTGGTAAACCTGTTGTTGGAGTGAATCACCTCTATGGGCATATTTTATCGTGTTTCATCTCAGGCGGAGAGTTTACACTCACTCCCGATATGTTCCCATTCCTGGGGATGGTTATATCCGGAGGGCATACGAGTATCTATTTGTGTAGGGCACTTGATGATTTTGAGGTGATCGGCAGGACCAGGGACGATGCTATAGGGGAAGCGTTCGACAAAGTTGCCAAGGTTCTTGGTCTGGGATATCCCGGAGGCCCGGTTGTTGAACGTCTGGCTTCCGAATATGACGGCAGTGACCCTATCCCCTTCCCGAGGGCGCTATTGAAGGGAGATGATTCCCTGGATTTCAGTCTGAGCGGCATTAAAACAGCGGTAATGTATCACTGGAAAGCTGCTGAAAAAACCGAAGAAGAAAAGAAGAGAGTATGCTTTTCTTTTCAGGAAGCTGTCTCTGACATTGTTGACGAAAAAATTAAAAGGGCGCTCAGGCAAACGGGGATAGAGAGGCTCGCTGTAGGCGGGGGTGTTGTGAACAATACGCTTCTTCGAGACAGGATAACGAAAAGAGCGGAGAAGGAGAAAATAGAACTTTTTATACCCGAAAGAGAATATTGCTCGGACAATGCCGCGATGGTGGCGGTTCTGGGAGAGGAAATGTATAAAAACATTTTGAAGGAAGGAGCATAATGGCTGAAACAGAAATTATCATCAGGATTCTTGTAGCTACGTTTCTGGGTGGGCTTGTTGGTTTTGAACGTGAGATACATGGATGCGCGGCGGGGCTGAGAACGCACATATTGGTGTCCATCGGTTCGGCTGTTTTTATGCTGACCTCTTTGATAATGTCAGTAAGCTATGGCCATTTGGGAGAGGTAGACCCATCGCGCATAGCTGCCGGAGTTGTTACCGGCGTAGGTTTTCTGGGGGCAGGCGCTATAATAAGATACGGATACTCTATCAAGGGATTAACCACAGCTGCCAGTATATGGGCTGTTGCTGCGATAGGATTGTCGGCGGGAGCCGGTATGTTCCTTGTCGCGGGGACGACAACTGTTGTAGTTGTGGCAGTGCTTTTTCTTCACACTCTGGAAGAGCATATGGAGGGGAGAAGAAAATATAAAAAACTTCTTATCAGAATATGCCACGACTGTCACCTGGATGAAAAGCTCGTTAAAAACGTTATAGAGACGTATGGAGGAACAGTAGAGAAAGTAAAAGGTTCCGAAGGCGGCGGTGGGCCGCTACTCATATTTTCAGTTGTTATGTCCAGGCATTGCAAGAAGGATGTTGTTGGAGATCTGTTGTCAGTGCCTGAGATCGAAGAAGTAAGATGGGTTAAATAAAATATAGATTAACAAGGAGGTCGACATGAGAAAGAAGAAAGAGGAACCGGTCGCGAAACAAGAGGACAAATTTCTCGATGTAAGTGCCAGTATGCAGGGAACTCTGCGTTTTGATGATCCGGTAAACTTGAGGATCAACGGAAAGTTCGAAGGTACCCTTGATACAAAAGGTAACCTGATCATAGGGACAAAGGCCGATATCAGGGCCAACATCAACGGTGACTCCATAGTGATAGCCGGAGTGGTTACCGGTAATATCAAGGCAAGAAAGGTGCTGAAGCTTGAAGTCACAGCAAAGCTGTTCGGCGATGTAGAAGCTCCAAAACTGAGTATTCAGGAAGGTGCAGTCCTCAACGGCCGTTTGAGTATGTCAGGCGATGGAGAGTCGGCTCCGAGGGGAGACTGGATGACAATGGGGCAGTTGGCTAAATATCTCGAAGTAGGTTCAGATAAGATAAATGACTGGGTTTCGAGCGGAACTTTGCTTGGAACAAATGAAGGCGGCGAGATGGTTTTCGAAAAAACGCAGATAGATCAATGGATCGCGGAAGGTAAGGTAAAGTAATAAATGCCGGAAAAACTTTTAACAATGCAGGAGCTGTCCTATTATCTGGGTGTCAGCGAAGAAAAGGTTGCATCTTTGGTGGCCGAAGGAGTTATATCCGGATATCATATTGGCGGAGAACTTCTTAGGTTCAGAAAAGAGCAGATCGACGCGATACGGGCAGAGATAGAGGCAAAGGTCAAAGACGGGGACAGGCTGTCGTCTTCGAATTTTCATCACCGGATAAAACAGGGAAGGCTCGATGATAACACTTTGAGCGACAGGATCTCGGATTTCATTTATTTCAATGATTTCTATATCTTGTCCGGGATCCTCATCGTCCTTTTGGTGATCTTGATATTAAAAGGCTGATGGGGATTTTGTGAATATACGAAAAAGTGTCGTTATATGTTTACTCTCCTTTTTTGTGTTGTTTGCTATTGATTCGACAGCTGATACGGTGAATTTGAAGAATGGCGAGAAGCTTAGGGGACTCATCCTTGATGAGTACAGGGATCGTGTGGTACTGTCTACGCCCCAAGGTGAGCTCGTTATTCTGAAAGAGAACATTGCATCAGCTGCATACGATTCCGAAGAACGCTCTCTTTTGCGTAAAGCAGATAATCTCTATAGGAAAGGTCAGTATATAAAGGCGTACTATGCTTATGCCAATATAGTTGAACTCAATCCGGAGCAAAATGAAGCGAGGCAACGGCTCAACTATCTCCGGAATTTTATCGAAGAAAAGACCGACGATAAGTTCAGGGGGAGAAGCGCGAAAAAGATACTTTACGGGGAGAGTGCTACACAGACATCCTCGCTGGACAGGCTCAAAGATACATATGGAATAGTCCTGACACAAGAGGATAAGTATGTTTATGTTGAGAGCATAAACAAGACCTATAAAAACAGGTATTTCAAGGCTCTAAAGCCCGGAGACCGGATAGTCAAGGTTTGGGGCGAGATGTCGGTTTATATGGATGCCAGAGAAGTGGCAGAGCTAATGCTTAATTCTGAACAGGTAAAGTTGGAAGTCGAGCGAAATTTTATTCCGAAACTTGGGCATTCCGGAAGTTTTGTCAAAAAGATCATTTTTGGATACAGAAGCGTTATAGGGGCCAAACTGGTCTTGAGGCAAGAGGGGATAAGGATATACGGCCTGGTTAAGGGCGGACCGTTTTCCACGGCAGGGGTAAAAAAGGGAGACCTGTTGTGCCAGATAGTCGGGAAAAGTACGAGATATATGCCTATGGCAAAGGTCGTAGGGGAGATAATGGCGTTTCAGGGGAAGGATTTTGAAATAGTTATACGCCGGGAATTAAGTTTTTGGAGAAAGGGATGATAGCATGAGTTCAAGGTGGCGCAGGCGAAGACTGATGATACAGAGGTGGTTCCAGATAAGGTACATAAGCCTTATTTTGGGGTTTATGCTGTTTATAGCTCTGGTCTCGGGGTATACGGTATATGTTACCACCTGGGTTATGCTTGGCGAAAAGTTGGCCGCGGTATATCCTCAAGGTCTTCTATTTGAAATAGTCAAGAAGGTGAATCTTACCTTGATCATACGTCTTCTTATCCTGACTCCTTTTGTTATCTTTGTCGGCCTGATCCTTTCCAACAGGATAGCCGGGCCTATCTACCGCATCAAGAAACACCTCAAATTGGTTGCAAGCGGTAATTATGATATGCCGCTTAAGTTGAGGCAAAAGGACGAGCTGAAAGACGTGGCAGAGGGTGTGAATAAATTGGTATCCGTCCTGAAAAGGTCTCGCGATTCAAAGAAGAGAGCCGTTGATGATGTCCTGGGTAAGGCTGAAGCTCTTGAGAGGGCTATTTCCGATGACGTTGGGAATAAAAAGGGTCTTCTGGAAGAGGTGTCCCGGCTTAAAGAGGCTTTGGTTCAGATCAAAAAAGACTAGCTCCCTTATGTATTATTAATAATATGCTTGACATATGCCTGAAAACAGGTAGAATAAATTCAGTTACAAAACTCTCCATCAGGGGCCTTACTACTAAATTTAATCACACACAAACAAATCCCATTCAATGTAGTTTTAATCATGAGCACAGAGGAAAAAAATATTTATTTGATAGATGGTAACTCTTTATGTTACAGAGCGTTCTATGCTATACAGGAGCTCAGTAACTCAAAAGGTATGCCTACCAATGCCATATACGGGTTTATCAACATACTTAAGAAGATCATTAAGCAGTATGAGCCCGATAGTATGATTGTTACCTTTGATACAAAGGCGCCTACCGTTCGCCACAAGAGATATGAAGAGTATAAGATACACAGGAAACCCATGCCGGATGACCTTATAACACAAATGCCAAGAATAAAAGAGGTTGTTGATGCGTATAACATACCCATGTTTGAATTAGAAGGGTATGAAGCCGATGATATTATCGCGACGATCGCTGAAAAAGCGGTGAAGAAGGGAATAAATGTCACTATTGTCACCGGCGATAAGGATGCTCTTCAGCTTGTTAGCGATAATGTAAGAGTCCTGAGCTCAACCTCGTTTGGAGATAAGATCTACTCGGAGAAAGAAGTCGTGGATAAGTTTGGGGTTAAGCCTGACAGCATGGTGGAACTTATGGCACTTATGGGAGACTCAAGTGACAATGTTCCCGGGGTCAAAGGCATAGGCAAAGTAACGGCGAGTAAACTTGTCAACGAATATGGCAGCATAGAGAATATCTATAAAAATATCGATAGTATTTCTTCAGAGTCACTAAAGGGAAAGCTTGAATCCGATAAAGAAATGGCTTTGCTCAGCAAAGAATTGGTAATTCTTGACCGTAAAGTGCCTGTAAAAGTTGATCTCAGTGAGGCCGTGCTTACGGAACCCGACAATGACAGACTCATAGAGCTGTTCAAGGAATTCGAATTTTCAAGGCTTTTAAAGGGTTTAACTCCCGCGGCTGAAGTCGAAGTGGATTCATCCAGGGTGGAAACGGAAAAAGATCTGGATAAGGTCCTGAAAAACATTAAAAAGAATAAGGCGTTTTCGTTTTTTACGAGGGTGGGCGACGGCGGAGAGGCAGAGGGCATAGCTATATCATATGACGAAAAGAAAGCCTTTTATGTTTCTCTGGGAGATAAAAAAATATTTAAGGAGATAAAAGATCTTTTTGAAGACAGTACAATTCTCAAAATAGGGTATGACGTCAAATCTGATATCAAAGCGCTCGGCTCTAAGGGAATTAACGTGGCTGAAAAATATTTTGATATTATGATCGGAGCGTATTTGCTGGATCCATCAAGGACAAGTTATGATTTTGCGGACATTTCAATGCACGTGTTGGGCCTGAGTGTTCCTTCGGATAAAGGACAAATGGCGTGGGATGATAAAGGCCAGGCTGAACTTACTCTTGAAGCACCTGTGAGCGTCGAATATGAATGTCAGAGAAGCAATGTTCTCATGCAATTGTTCGATAAGGTTTACCCTGATATTAAGAAAAAAGAACTCCTGAAACTATTTGAAGAGGTTGAAATGCCGCTGGTTAGAGTCCTGGCTGATATGGAAAATACAGGAGTGGGCATAGACGTAGAATATATGCAGAAGATGTCTGAAAAAATGGCGGAAGAGCTTAGTGCCCTGACCGACACAATATACGAAGAGGCAGGCGAAAGTTTTAATGTAAATTCGCCTAAACAGCTTCAAACAATACTTTTTGAGAAGCTGGGCCTGCCGGTACAGAAAAAGACAAAGACGGGGGCGTCAACCGATGAGTCTGTTTTGTCCAGGCTTACAGCGTATCATGAGCTTCCTAAACTGCTTCTTGAGTATAGGGAAATGAACAAGCTTAAGACGGCGTATTATGACTCTATATTGAACCTCGTCGACAAGAAAAGTAAATTGCTGCATGCAAAATTTAATCAGGCGGTAACGGCCACAGGAAGACTTTCGTCGAGTGGACCGAATCTCCAGAATATCCCCATAAAGACGGAGAGGGGGAAAGCGATTCGCAGAGCATTTGTTCCCGTAGATAAAAAAATGGTAATACTTGCCGCGGACTATTCTCAGATAGAACTTAGGATCCTGGCTCACATGTCGGAGGACAAGAACCTGCTGAAGGCATTCAAGAACGGAGAGGACATACATAAATTCACGGCTTCCCTGATATTTGATTGCGATCCGGATCTTGTAACAAAGACCATGAGAAATATGGCCAAGACAGTTAATTTTGGTATTATCTACGGCATCAGCGCTTTTCGTCTTGCGAAAGAATTGGATATAACAGTGGCCGAGGCCCAGAAATTTATTGATGCATATTTCAAGAGATATAAGGGAGTGACTAAGTTTATTGATGATACTGTAAACGAGGTGCGTGAAAAGGGGTACGTTACAACGCTTTTAAACAGAAGGCGTTATGTTCCTGACATTACCAGTAAGGTCGAAAGAGTGAGGTCTTTTGCCGAAAGGGTGGCTGTTAACACTCCGGTGCAGGGGTCGGCGGCCGATATCATCAAACTCGCGATGATACCTATTCAGGAAAAGCTGAAAGGTTCTCCCGTAAAAATGATGATACAGGTACATGACGAGCTGGTTTTCAGTGTTCCCGAGGATATGCTTAAAGAGACAGCCATGATGGTAAAAGAGCTCATGGAAGGTGTTATAGAACTGAAGGTCCCCTTAGAGGTCGACTTGGAATATGGACCCAACTGGAAAGATCTGGAGCTTGTTAAGATATGACACAAAAAATCCTCATAGGTATTACGGGCAGCCTGGCTTCCGGAAAAAGTACAGTAACAGAAATGCTATGCGCCAAGGGGGCGGAACGCATCGACGCGGATAGGATCTCCCATGAAGTATTGCAGAAGGATGATGATGTCAAGAGAGCGGTAGTTGATCTTTTCGGAGACGATATTCTTTCCGTAGACGAGATAGATCGAAGAAAGCTCGCCGAAAAGGTGTTTTTTAATAGAGAGAACCTGAAAAAGTTGTGCGAGATTCTTCATCCGGTTATTATTTCGACGATAGAAGCCCGGGCGAAAAGACTTGAGACGGATATAGTTGTAGTTGACGCACCGCTTTTGATAGAGACAGGACTCAATAAATTTGTTGATGTAGTTATAGTCGTGACTTGTGAGCATGACTTGAGTGTGAGAAGGGCAATAGATCGGGGCATATCCGAAGAAGAGGCAGAGAATATACTTAAAAATCAAATGTCTGCTGCGGAAAAAGAAAAATTCGCCGATTATGTAATAAATAACGATAATAGTTTGGAAGTAACTAAAGAAGGAGTAGAAAAGATATGGCAAAACCTGCAAAAAGCACGGGAAAACCTGTAAAGAGTGTGGCAAAGCCTGCAAAAAGTACGGCAAAACCTCCACAGGATGAGGTGAAACCTGCCAGACAAAGAAAAGAAATGGACATAGTGCAGCTCAAGAACATGAAAATAGGAGAACTGGGCGATCTTGCCAAAAGCCTGAATATAAACGGCATTAGCGGCATGAAAAAGCATGACCTGATCTTCCGGGTGCTACAGGCAAAGGTCGAGAAAGACGGTTTTGCCTATGGTGAAGGGGTATTGGAAGTGCTTGAAGATGGTTTTGGTTTTCTCAGGAGTCATGACTATAGTTATCTCCCTTGTCCTGATGACATATACGTTTCTCCTTCACAGATAAGAAGGTTCAATCTTAAAACCGGTGACACTGTGAGCGGGCAGATAAGGCCGCCAAAAGAAGGTGAAAGATATTTCGCTCTTTTGAAGGTTGAAGCCGTAAACTTTGAGAATCCGGAGCTTGCAAAGAACAGGATACTTTTTGAGAACCTGACACCGTTGTATGCGAACGAGCGCTTTGTTCTTGAAACAGAACCTTCGGATATATCTATGAGGATAGTGGATCTCTTGACCCCGGTTGGTAAGGGGCAGAGGGGTATGATAGTAGCTCCTCCGTATAGTGGAAAGACTGTTTTTCTGCAGAAATTTGCTAACAGTATTACGACCAATTATCCTGACACCAAGGTTATCATACTTCTGATAGATGAAAGACCGGAAGAGGTTACGGATATGCAGAGATCCGTCAACGCAGAGGTTGTAAGCTCTACTTTTGATGAAGTGGCCCAGAGGCACACGCAGGTTGCCGAGATGGTCATTGAAAAAGCAAAAAGACTTGTAGAGCACAAGTATGACGTAGTTATACTCCTTGACTCTATCACACGTCTGGCACGAGCCTATAATACTGTAGTTCCTCACTCGGGTAAGATCCTGTCAGGTGGTGTCGATGCGAATGCTCTTCATAAACCAAAGAGGTTTTTCGGGGCGGCCAGGAACATCGAAGAGGGCGGGAGTCTTACAATTATAGCCACGGCTTTGGTTGATACGGGAAGTCGTATGGATGAGGTTATTTTTGAGGAATTTAAAGGTACCGGCAACATGGAAGTACAGCTTGACAGAGCACTTTTCCAGAGAAGGATCTATCCGGCCATAGATATTAGAAGGTCTAATACCAGAAAAGAAGAACTTCTTATCGAAGATTCTGAGCTTCAAAAGATATGGCTTATGCGTAAGGCATTAAGCGATCTTGATTCAGCAGAGGCTATGCATCTATTGATAGAGAGGATGAAAAAATCCAAAAGTAACAAGGAATTTCTCCAGGATCTGAGCAAAGTCTAAATAATACTTGATATTTATGTATTTTTTAGTACAATATTACCTCATATTCGTAACTTAGCGAAAATACTATACTTATAAGGGGGTTAGTAGTGAGAAAAGGTATTCACCCAAAATATACGGATTGCACCATGGTTTGTGCTTGTGGAAACACGCTTCATACAAAGGCGTCAAAGGAGAGCATACACGTTGAAATATGCTCAAATTGTCATCCTTTTTACACAGGGAAACAGAAGCTTGTAGACTCTGAGGGAAGGGTTGACCGTTTCAAGAAGCGTTATGGTCAGGAAAAATAAGACCAGGGATTAAAAGTTTTATGGTTTGAGGGGGCGTTTCGTTCATTAAATGAGACGTCCCCCTTACTATTTAATATTAATATAATAATATGATGTTTGACAAACTGGAAAAAAAGAAAGAGCATTTCAAAAAGTTGGAGAAAGACCTTGCGTCTCCGGATCTTTTGTCGAACAGAGAGAAATATCAGGCTGTGGCTAAAGAGTACGCGGATCTTAAAGATCTTGTGGCAGAGTATGACAAGTATGTCGCTCTGGCAGAAGAAAAGGAATCTCTCGAAAAGCTGATACAGGACGAGCCTGAAAAGAACGAATATGTCCGGATGGCCGAAAAAGAACTTGAAGAAATATTGCTGTCCATTGAGGCCAAGAAAACAGAGCTTGAAGAAATGCTTCTTGATGAGGATTCTGTCGAGTTCAAGCGAAATGTAATTATGGAGGTTCGTGCCGGTACCGGAGGGCAGGAAGCAAGTTTGTTCGCGGGTGATCTGTATAATATGTACCAGAGGTATGCCGCTAACCGTGAGTGGAAGCTCACGGTAATGAATATGAGTGCGTCGGAAATGGGTGGGATAAAAGAAGTTGTTTTCTCCGTTGAAGGGCACAATGTTTACAAGTACCTGAGGTTTGAGAGCGGCACGCACAGGGTTCAGAGGGTGCCGGAGACAGAGGCATCGGGCCGGATCCATACTTCAGCAGCGACTGTGGCTGTTATGCCTGAAGCCGAAGACGTGGAAGTGGACATTAAAGCGCAGGAGCTTAAAATAGATGTTTATAGAGCCTCGGGCGCCGGCGGGCAGCATGTAAATACCACTGATTCGGCTGTGAGGATAACTCATCTTCCGACAGGTGTAGTAGTGAGCTGTCAGGATGAAAGAAGCCAGCACAAGAACAAGGCCAAGGGTATGCGTGTTCTTAAAGCCAGAGTACTTGAAAAAAAACAGAAAGAGGCCGCAAAGGAACGTTCTGAGGCCCGTAAGGTCCAGGTAGGCAGCGGTGACAGGTCCGAGAAGATCCGGACATATAATTTTTCTGAGAACAGGGTTACGGATCACAGGATAAATTTGACATTATACAACTTAGCTAACATCCTTGAGGGAGCTCTTGATGATGTTATAGCGGGTCTTAGCGAAGAAGATAGAAAGCTCAGGTTAGCAAACAGCTTGGAATAAAATGAAGGTACCGTTAAAAAAAACATTTAAATGTGCAAGCGGAGAGATAGAACTTGTAGATTATTCAGAAACGGTTCCGATCCAGTACCAGGAAGGAAAAGCAGAGTTCCTGGGGCTGGAAATAGCAGTTGATGAGAGGGTATTGATCCCTCGTCCCGAAACAGAAGTACTTGTGAAACAGGTTGCGGATCAATTGAAAAGATCTTTGAAAAAAAGTTTGTTAATGCTTGACCTTTGCACGGGATCAGGCGCGATAGCTTTGGGTGTAGCATCTTTACTCGAAGATGTTCGGGTAATCGCGTCGGATGTATCCAGGGAGGCTTTATCCGTAGCGGCTGATAATGTCAGACGGCACGGAATGGAGGAGAGAGTAGAATTGGTACAGGCTGATATGTTTGATGGGGTCGGGGATCATAAAGGGACTTTTGACTGCATAGTGTCCAATCCGCCGTACATTTCAGATAAAGACTACGATGCTTTGGATGCGTGGGTGAAGGCTGAACCAAAACTTGCGCTTCATGCCGGAGACACCGGGATGGATGCTATCAACGTCATAGCGCGAGAAGGCATAGAGTTCTTGAAAGACGGAGGCTTTATGGCTGTTGAGATCGGATACGACCAGAAGGATCTTGTTCTTGAAAGTTTTAAGTCCGGAGGGTTCAAAAATATTGAGTTTTTTAAAGATCACAATGGGTTCGATCGTGTGATCATAGGGTGGAAGAATGGATAAACTGGTAATAGAGGGCGGCAGAAAATTGTCGGGAGAAATAAATGTAAGCGGAGCAAAGAACGCTTGCCTCCCGCTGCTTGCCGCGTCACTTTTAACCAATGAGAAATGCATTATCTCGAATATTCCCGACCTCAAGGATGTAAACACCATGCTTGAGATCTTGACCCAGCTGGGTAGAGAGGTGATAAAAAAAGGCACGACGGTAGAAATACTTCCCGGCGACGTGAAGGAAGTAACGGCCTCATATGAGCTCGTAAGTACTATGCGTGCTTCCATCGCGGTTCTCGGGCCGCTCCTTGGAAGATACAAAAAGGCGAAGGTCTCTTTTCCCGGAGGATGTGTTATAGGGCCCAGGCCTATAGATCTTCACATGAAGGGGTTAAGGGCTCTTGGAGCGGAAATAACGGTCGAAGCAGGATATATTCTGGCGACGACACGGGGGCTTAAAGGGACAAGGATATACCTCGGAGGACATTTTGGTTCGAGTGTTCTGGCCACGGCGAATACGCTAATGGCTGCAGTACTTGCAGACGGCCGGACAATTATAGAAGACGCGGCTTGTGAACCGGAAGTCGTAGACCTTGGAAATTTTTTACTGGCCATGGGTGCGGACATCGAGGGACTGGGCACTCCTACTGTGAAGGTTCGGGGCGTTAAGGAACTTAAAGGCGCGGAATATTCAGTGATCCCGGATAGGATAGAAGCCGGAACATATATGATAGCCGCGGTAATTACAGACGGCAAGCTCTTTATAAAGAATGCTAAAGTAGAACACAATCTGGCTCTCATTGATAAACTTTTGGAATGTGGAGCAGGAATAGATGAAGAGGAAGACGGTCTGGTCGTTTATAGAAAAACCAGGAATATTCAAGCGACGGACATAACGACGCTTACGTATCCGGGGTTTCCGACAGACCTTCAGGCCCAGATGATGAGCCTTGTCACCATTGGTGACGGAATAAGCGTTATAACGGAAAAGATATATCCTGAGAGATTTATACATATTAGTGAGCTTAACAGGATGGGGGCAGAGATAATTTTAGAAGGATCCACCTCCATCATTAAGGGTGTAAAAAAACTGAGCGGAGCACCGGTCATGGCATCAGATCTTAGAGCGTCAGCTGCTCTTGTTCTGGCAGGACTCGTGGCGGACGGCAAAACCGAGATATCAAGGATATACCATCTTGATAGGGGCTATGAACACATAGAAGAGAAGCTTTCAGCGGTCGGCGCAAAAGTTTGGAGAGTAAAGGAATAGTAAAAGGAGGATACAACAATGGCAGTAGTTTTGAGACTTAAGACTTTCGGTAGCAAGAAAAGACCTTTTTACCGTATAGTTGCGATAAACAAGTCTACGCAGCGTGATGGTAAGGCTCTTGAAGAGTTGGGTTATTATGATCCTAAAAAAGGGTCAGATAAGATCGCTTTGGATAGAGAAAGGGTTGAGTACTGGCTTAAGAACGGTGCTAAACCATCGCCCACGGTGAAGAGTATTTTTAAAAGACTTGATATATAGCAGCGCGGTATGAAGATTGACATACTGACTCTTTTCCCGGAGATGTTTACGGGTGTTTTTGGTGAGTCTATGTTAAAGATAGCCCGAAAAAAAGGGCTTGCTGATATTGCGACACATAATATCAGAAAATGGACCACCGATCGTCACGGTACGGCAGATGACAAGCCGTACGGAGGCGGACCGGGAATGGTGATGAAAATTGAACCCGTGGATAAAGGGATAGCGGAATTAAAAGCAGCATCAGCAGGAACAGATCCCGTTGTAATTTTGCTAACTCCTCAGGGCAGGAGGTTTGACCAGAAACTGTCCAGGGAATTATCGGCTCTTGAGCATGTAATACTCATTTGCGGACACTATGAGGGGTTTGATGAGAGAATAAGACATCTGGTGGATATGGAGATCTCGGTAGGGGACTTTATCCTTACATGCGGAGAGATCCCAGCCATGTTGATATGCGACTCGGTAGTTCGGTTGATACCGGGCGTTTTGGGTGAAGGTGAGTGTTTGGTGGAGGAATCGTTTGAGAATGGCATCTTGGAATATCCTCAATACACCAGGCCGTCTGAGTATAAGGAAATGAAGGTGCCTGAGATACTTTTGTGCGGTGATCCAAAAAAGATAAATGAATGGAAGATGAAAGAGGCTTTAAAGCGCACAAAAGAGAGAAGGCCAGATCTTTTGAAATGATAGAAGGAGGAAGTAATGCAGAAGTTGAAGAACGTCGAGGAGAAACACTTGAAGAAGGACGCCCCTCAGTTTGAAATAGGGGATACCGTCGATGTGCATTTTACGATCAAAGAAGAGAATAAATCGCGTATCCAGGTGTTCAACGGACTTGTTATCGCCAAGAAAGGTGCCAGTGTAAGTAAAAATTTTACTGTGCGCAGAATATCCCATGGTGAAGGTGTTGAACGTATATTCCCTTTGAACTCACCGCTTGTAGATAAGGTAGTGGTTAAGAAAAGGGGCAAAGTAAGACGTGCAAAACTATATTATCTACGTGGCATGACAGGTAAAAAGGCTACAAAGGTAAAGGAAAAAGTTGTCCATCGAGAAAAGAAGTAATCCTACGGACACCCTTTTTTATGAAAAAAGGGCTGCGGACCGGGGTTTCAAAAGAGTTGGCGGTATAGATGAAGCCGGAAGAGGGCCTTTGGCCGGACCGGTAGTTGCAGCTTGTGTTGTCGTAAAAGACACTAATTTTCAGGAACGGATAGACGATTCCAAGAAGCTGTCAGAAAAAAGAAGAGAGAGGGCGTTCCTGGAGATCATAAAGTTGTGTGAGGTTGGCATAGGGTTGGCCAGTGTCGAAGAAATAGACAGGCTCAATATATTTAATGCTACGCTGCTTGCAATGAAAAGGGCTGTTGAAGAACTGGAACAAGCGCCGGATTATTTGCTTATAGACGGCAGGATGGAGGTCGATCTTCCTCAAAAGAGGAACTGTCTGATACGGGGAGAAAGCTTAAGTGTTTCAATAGCCTGTGCTTCTATAATAGCCAAGGTTTTCAGAGATCGCATGATGCTTGAAGAAGATAAGAAATATCCCGAGTACGGGTTTGTTAGACATAAAGGATACGGCACGAAAGAACATATTGAGGCGATAACCTCTTGTGGACTTTCTCCGATACATAGAATGAGTTTTGGGCCTTTTGGGCCACAGCGTAAAAAAGGGAGTAAAAATGGGTAGTAATTATGACAAGAAAGTAGCTTCGGGTGTGAAGCTGAAAGATATCGAAGATATCGCAAAAAAAGCCGGCATAGCCGGCAAGTTCTTGACAAAGTACGGCAAGTATATTGCTAAGGTCTCTCCTGAGATCCTGACGGGAAGGCTTAAAAAGCGAAAGGAAGGAAAGCTTATACTTGTAACCTCTATCACTCCCACTCACCTGGGAGAGGGGAAGACACTTAATTCCATAGCTCTTTCCATGGCGCTTAACAAAAAGGGAAAGAAATCAATATGTTGTTTGAGAGAGCCTTCATTGGGGCCTACTCTCGGACTTAAAGGCGGAGCTACTGGTGGAGGTTACTCACAGGTTCTCCCGTCCACAGATATAAACTTGCACCTTACAGGAGATTCAGCGGCTGTTTCAAATGCGCAGAATCTTTGCGCGTCATTTCTTGATAACAGTCTTTTCTGGGGTAATCCATTAGATATAGACAAGAGCACAATATCATATAAAAGAGTATCAGATCTAAATGACAGGACACTGCGCAATGTCGCCATTGGGGGAGGGGGAAAACTTCATGGGGTAAGCAGAAAAACCGGATTTGATATCACCCCGGCTTCAGAATGTATGTCCATACTGTCTCTTTCAAAAGATCTGAAAGATCTCAGAACGAGATTGGGGAAGATAGTTGTGGGTTTTACGTCAAAGGGCAAGCCCATTATGGCTGACAACTTGAAGGCCGCGGGTCCTATGGCAGCGCTTCTTGTGAAAGCTCTTGAACCGAATCTTCTTCAAACAATTGAACACACTCCGTGTCTTATGCATACCGGATGTTTCGCAAATGTTTCACATGGCTCAAGTTCTGTCATAGCTGATAAGATCGCATTAAAGTTGGCGGAATACGTTGTTACCGAGAGTGGTTTTGGTGTGGACCTTGGTGCAGAGAAATTCCTTGATATAAAGTGCCGTCAGTCCGGGGTCAAACCCGCGGTTGCCGTCATAAACTGTTCAATAAGGGCTCTTAAGGTCCATAGCGGAGATTTTGATTTTAAGGGCACTGTTGTGATGCCTGCAAATCTTAAGAAAGAGAACCTTTCAGCCGTTGACAGGGGATGCTCAAACCTGGAGAAACAGGTTGAAAACCTTAAGATGTTCGGTATTCCGATAGTTATTTGTCTTAACAGGTTCGAATCGGATTCAAAAAAAGAAATAAATGTGGTTCTGAGAAGAGCCGAGGCGCTCGATGTCGCCGGGTTTGCCGTGAGTGAAGCCTTCAAGGAAGGTTCGGCAGGGGCGATGGAGCTTGCCAAGGTCGTTATCGAGGCAATAAAAGAAAAATCTTCTATGAGATTTCTATACCCGGTTGATATGGGAGTGAGGAATAAGGTCGAAAGGATCGCGAAATCCATGTATGGAGCAAGCGAAGTAAAATACTCGGATACAGCCGCAGTAAGCATTGACCGCATAGAAAAAGCGGGGCTTGGAGCTCTGCCGGTATGTATGGGTAAAACACATCTGTCGCTTTCTAATAATTCTGCTAAAAAAGGCAGGCCCAGGGGCTTTAAGCTGGGGATAGATGATGTCGAGATAGCGAATGGAGCAGGTTACCTGCTTGTGAAATGTGAAGGTGTAAACTCTATGCCGGGACTGCCAAAGGTTCCCCGGGGATGCAGCATAGACATTGACGTAAAGACCGGCGATATAAAGGGGCTTGGCTAAGGCAAAGATGGATTATATCGAGAGTACACTTAAAGGGTATCTGGACGACTTGTCCGCTCGTAAGCATGTCCCGGGTGGAGGTAGCGCTGCAGCTCTTGTTGCATCGACCGCCGCAGCTCTTAACCTCATGGTAATTAATTATACCATTAAGCCGGATAGAGCTAATGATGCCGACAAGAAGTTCGAAGACTATAGGGATAAGCAGGAGACTTTACGCAGTGATCTCATGATTTTGGTCGATGAAGACTGCCGCGCTTTCTCAAGTCTTATGGATACACTTTCAGGGGGAGACAACCCGGAAGAAAAATATATCACTTCCGCTAATGTTCCAATGGAAATATGCCGGAAAGTCCGTGACTCACTCGAGATAACGGAACTAATGCTGGAAGGGGCCAATATGAACCTCGTTACTGATATAGGGTGTGCGGTTCAAATGTTCAAAGCGGCATTCAATTCAGCAAAACTTAATGTCGAAATAAACCTCAAATACATTAAAGACAGTTCATATGTTTCCCGTTCCGGGGAAGAATTAGCATCTATTGCCAGTGGTATAGAAAAAACAAGTTGTAGTGTTCTGGACAAGATCTGACAGGGGGTATAATGGGTCAGTTGATAAACGGCAGAGAGATCTCTCAGAGTATTAATGAGTCGGTTAAAAATAAAATAGAAAAGTTGGAATCCGGATCCGGAAAGGTTCCAAAGATGGTATCTGTTATAGCTACGGATTCTGATGATGCCCATATATATATGAAAATGCAGAAAAGGGCGGCGGAAAATGCGGGGATAGAGTTTGAGACACACAAGCTTGACAACAATATTACACAGGACACACTTATATCGGAGGTCGAGAAGCTTAATGCCGATGATTCTGTTACCAGTGTGATAGTTCAAAAGCCGCTTCCAGAGGGTATAAGCCACAGTAAAATAGTATCGGTCGTAAGTCCGGCTAAGGATGCTGAGGGCCTTCATCCGTTCAATCTTGGAAAGATACTCAGGCGTGAGGCTGATATAGTGCCGTGTACTCCCGGAGCGGTAATGAAAATACTTAGTTTTATGGAGATAGAGCTTTATGGTAAAGAGGTCGTTATCTTGGGGCATTCAGCTATCGTTGGTAAGCCGCTGAGCCTTATGATGCTGAATGAGACGGCTACTACGACAGTTTGCCATATCGGAACTTCAGAGAAGGGTGATATCATTTCGCATGCACAAAAAGCCGACATTCTTGTTGTAGCTGTCGGGTGTCCTGAAATGGTAAAAGCCGATTGGGTAAAAGAAGGCGTTGTCGTTGTGGATGTGGGGATAAATAATACGGCCAATGGGATAGTAGGTGACGTGGCGTTTGATGAGGTAAAAGAAAAAGCAGCCGCCATAACTCCGGTTCCCGGCGGTGTAGGTCCGATCACCGTATCGATACTTATGAGAAATGTTTTAAGGTCATTTGCAAAACAGATCAGTTTATAGTGAGGGGAGTTTTATGGGAAGAATGTCGTTAGAGCTGGTGCCTAGGTGTAAAGAATCCTTTACGGAAGAACTTTCTACCGTAAAAAAGGATTTCCCGTGTATTGATACCTTGAATATACCTGACATCCTTAAGTTTGATATGCGTATCCCGGAAGCATGTGAGGTTGCTGTCCCTTTCTTTAATAATGTGATACCTCATTTAAGAGCGGTTGCGGAAAACAAGGAAGAGCCCCTTCCATTTAAGGATTTTTTTGAGAGTAACGATATTAATGAGGTTCTTGTTATTCTGGGCGACAATCCCGAAATAGTGTCACAGAGTGACAACCCTTGTGATTCTATTGATCTTATCAAGAAGATAAAGGAAGAAATGCCGGGGGTAACTGTGTATGCAGGTGTCGACCAGTGGCGCACGACTTTTGAAGAGGAAATGGAGTATGTCCACCGTAAAATTGAGGCGGGTGCGGACGGTTTTTTTACTCAGCCTTTCTTTGATACCGGGCACATAGAAAAATGGGCCGGGGCGCTTAAAAATTCGCACGTTTTCTGGGGGCTCGCGCCTGTCGTCCGGGAATCCTCAAAACATTATTGGGAGAGCAAGAATAAGGTTATTTTTCCTCAGAATTTCAAGTGTACCTTGGACTGGAACCAGAAATTGGCAAAGGACACGCTTCATGTCGCGAATACTGACAAATCACATGTCTATTTTTGCCCGATCACGATTGACTTCGTGGAGTACTTAACGGGTATTGTGTAAAAGAGGACACTATGTCTAACAATAAATTTACTATTTTGGATTTTGGAAAGAAAAAGAAAAACGGTGAAAAGATAAGCATGCTCACGGCGTATGATTATTCGATGGCAAAGCTTATCGACGCTGTCGGGATAGACGCGGTGCTTGTCGGCGACTCCGTCGGTATGGTAATGCTGGGATACGATTCAACAATACCCGTTACCATGGATGAGATGATACATCATGCCAAGGCCGTTAAGAGGGGCCTGGAAAATGCTTTTCTAATAGGTGATATGCCGTTCATGTCCTATCAGGAGAACGAAGAAGATGCCGTAAAAAACGCCGGCCGGTTTGTAAAAGAAGCCGGGTGTCAGGCCGTCAAGCTTGAAGGCGGAAGAGAGTTTGCTTCAAGGATAGAGACTATCATCGCGGCGGGTATTCCCGTTATAGGTCATATAGGCCTTACTCCGCAGAGCGTGAACAAGCTTGGAGGGTACAAAGTGCAGGGCAAGGACGATGAAGCGGCGGCGCGGCTTGTTGAAGACGCAATTATCCTGCAGGATTCCGGTTGCAGCGCTTTGATCCTTGAATGTGTTCCTGCGGCTCTTGCCGGCAAGATAACTGAACAGCTTAAAATACCGACGATTGGCATAGGGGCCGGAATCCATTGTGACGGCCAGGTTCTTGTTACGCACGATATGATCGGATGTTTTGATAAATTCGTCCCGAAATTCGTTAAACAATACGCAAATGTTGGTAAAGTAATGACCGAAGCGGTGGAAACATTCAAGAATGAAGTTGAATCAGGAACTTTTCCATCTGACGAACATTCCTTCTGACAGTTAGCAGCATACCATGAAGTCATATATTGAAAAAAAATGGGAAAAGATCATTGGCATAAGGCGGGCCAAGCGTATCTTTGTCGCGGCGACACGCCAGAATGTAGGTAAAACTACAATATCCCTCGGGTTGATACACTCCCTCTCAAAAAAATATAATAAAGTAGGATTTATAAAACCTGTAGGCCAGCGCTATAAGATAGTTGATGAGGCCAAGGTTGATGAAGATTCTGTCCTCATGAACCGGATATTCCATCTAACCGGACAAATAGAAGATATGTCGCCTGTTGCGGTTGAAAGGGGCTTTACGGAAAACTTTCTTGACGGAAAAATCGAGGGGGATTTCACCCTTAAGATAAGGAATGCATTTAACCGGGTCGCGGAGGGTAAGGAGGCTGTCGTTATTGAGGGAACAGGGCATGCCGGGGTCGGGTCGGTTTTTGATCTTTCTAACGCCAGAGTCGCGGGGATGCTTAATTCGCGGGTAATACTTATTGCCCCCGGCGGTATTGGCAATCCTATCGATGAAATTATGCTGAACAAAGCGCTTTTTGATAAAAGCGGAGTCAAGCTTGCCGGAGTCATCATCAATAAGGTGAAGGAGAACAAGTACGACAAAGTGGCT
>CAYWDJ010000001.1:0-60482 GCA_964457005.1 uncultured Planctomycetia bacterium | reverse complement strand
CTACTTGTGAGAATTGGTGCGAACTTTTATACGAGCTTCTTAAAGACAAGATGCCGATCAAAAAAATTACTTTTCGCTCATCTTCTATAAACTGTGCGTCGAAAACGTTTAAGTAAAAAAGACCATAGTTTTGATTTTGACCCCTCTTGGGAAGGAGTGGACTTGATTTGCTGTAATTTTCTTGCTTCTTTTGAATAAAACCAAGTTCTAAACTCGTCCAGCAGAGGGAGCTTAGTAGGGCGATAATTGGTGCAAATCGTGGTGGAGCCGTGTTGAGGGGGCTTATTTTAGCCTTAAACCGCACACCCTCCGGCACCTCCACCAGTTAAAAACAGAAGCTCCAAGTTGTTGAAACATAACGGTTTGGGGCTTTTTGTTTGTATGAAGACTTTATGTGTGCCCACACCGTGCGAGCTTCCTAGGCGAGCTTAGAAGGATCCTCGAGCAAAGCGAGAGAAACCGTGCGAGTTTTAGAGGCGATATGGAAGGTTCCGCAAGCCGAAGGCGCAGCGAAAGCATGCCTTAATGACCTTATCTTGACTAGTGAGGTGTAATATGATACACTTATCGGTGTAAAAGGAGACACGTTATGATATCAATGAGATCAAAGATAACAAAAGTACTTTTGAATTATTTTTTCCTCAATCCTGAAGATAGTCTTTTCGTGAATGAGATGGAGAGGAAACTGAATTTGGATAAAAGGAATCTTCTTAAAAAACTCAAAGAACTTGAAAATGATGGACTATTGTCAAGCGAGACAAGGGGAAATCAAAAAATATATTCGATCAATAAGTTATATCCACTGTATGAAGAATATAAGAAAATAGTTTTTAAAACAATAGGTGTCGAAAGTAAGTTAAAAAATATGCTCACTAAAATAAAGGGCATCGAAAAAGTTTATCTTTTTGGTTCGTATGCCAAAGATTCAATGGAGGCACATAGCGACATAGATCTTTTAGTAGTAGGTGAGCATAGTGTAATGGATCTGCAAAAAGAGATCAGTAAAATTCAAAAAGAAATCGGCAGAGAAATCAATGTTGTGAATATGGACAAAATAGATTTTGAAAAAAGACAAAAGGGAAAAGATCCTTTTATTGAGACTGTTTTTAAAGAAAAATACATTGAGGTTATTTAATGAAATTTGATGATAAATGTTTTGCAAAGTTCAAATTTACACAAGAACAGGTTCACAATAACATTAAGAATGCTTTGCGTGATTTGGATATTGCAAAAAAAGATAAATTTTTAGATGTGAAGTTTAATTATTCATATACCGCGCTTTTGAAGACAGGCATAGCCCTTATTAGTTTTTATGGGAGAAAAGTGAAAAGTGTACGAGGACATCATATTAAGATCATAGAAAAACTTGCGGATATTCTTGCTGATGATGGAGTTAGTGCGCTAGGAAACTTGATGAGATCTAAAAGAAATACAGATTTGTATGATGGAGGTATAGAGGTAACAACCAAGGAATGTGTAGAGTATATAAGCTTTGTTGAATCGACTTTAGATAAGGCAAAACGTTTAGTGGAAGAAGATACTAAACAGTAAGTATGTTAGAGCCCAAACAGTGCCCATTTCACATCAAAACATCTGTAATCATATGTAGCTAAATGTAAACAACCGCACTCTGTAATTTCTTATAAATACACGAGATAAGTGCGAAAGCACCGTAAATAGAGGGTTTGCAAAAACACCCTTAATCTAACCCCGGCACCTCCACCATTTAAAAATATAGGCCCTAAGTTGTTGTAAAATAATGACTTGGGGTTTTTTGTTTTTTTGGGAGGCTTCAAGTGTGTCCAAACCGTGCGAGTTTAAGAGGCGATATGGAAGGTTCCGCAAGCCGACACCGTGAGAGCTAGTGGGGCTAAAAGAAGGATCCTCGAGCGAAGCGAAGAGATAATGAGCCTGTTTGATGAAGGTCTTAGTTTTCATGCTTATCACCTCGTGAAAAAGCATATTTTTGGGCTTAGAAGTATAAATACTATAATCATTTATAAATAGAGTAATTCATGATAAAATACGCTTACTATGCGTGAAAGACTAATTCAATTTTTTTTAAAAAGGCATCTCTTAAGTAACTTGATATTCGTCTGCGTTCTTGTGGGAGGAATATTTGCATGGATTAATTTACCTAAAGAGGAACTACCCGATATTACTTTTGACCAGGTCAGGATATCCGCAACTTATCCCGGAGCGTCAAGCGAGGATGTCGAATATTACGTTACCGAGCCCATAGAAGAGGCTATAAGGAATACCGATGGTGTTTACAGGATATTCAGTTCCACCAGCATAGGGAACTGCACGGTAACGGCCGAGATCGAAAAAGACCATCCTGATATTGACGCGGTAATAACTGAACTGCGCAATGAAGTTCTTGATGTCGACTTGCCGAGCGATATAGTGGATGAACCAGACATCCGGGTCTTCAAAACTTCCAGGAAAGCCGTGATAGATGTGGGGCTTATTTACAAGGGGCACAACATCCTTGATGTAGAGTCACGCGCTAAGCTGCAGACATACGCGCTTGTTCTTGAAGATGAACTTATGAACCTTCCTGCGGTGAATAACGTCCAACGGGACGGTTACTTGAAAGATGAGATACACATTGAGGTCATCCCTGACAAACTGAAGGAATACAATATTCCTTTCAGCACCGTAATGAAAGAGATAACCGATGGCAATGTGCGGCAGCCGGCCGGTAACATAGAAAATGCAAGAGAACCGAAGGTTACGCTTTCCGGGCAGCTGGATACGGTAGAAAAGCTTAAAGATATGAGTATCCAGGGCGGGTTTGAAGGCCGGATAATACGCGTATCGGATCTTGCCGATGTTGCCAAAGGGTACGAGAAGAAAAAAACTGTTCTAAAAATAGACGGCCATGAAGGGATCTTCCTGAAAGTCACTAAAAATTCGAACGTCGGAATAATCGATGCCGTAAAAGTTGTTGAGAAGACAGTTAAACAGTTTGAAAAGAATGTGATCAATGGGACGGATATAGAAGTTGTGCTTATGGACGATGAGGCAGTGGATGTAAGAAACCGGCTCAGGTTGATAGGCATGAACGGGGCGATAGGCTTCATTCTTATACTGATAATGCTCTTTCTTTTTTTGGATTTTAAATCAGGCTTCTGGGTCGCGATGGGGATACCTTTTACATTCGCGTTTACCCTTATCGCCGGACTGATGATAGGATATTCGGTAAACAATATTACGCTTGCCGCTATCGTAATAGTCATGGGTATGGTTGTTGACGATGCCATAGTTGTAGCTGAAAACATCAACCGACTCCGTATGGGAGGGATGAACAGGCAAGAAGCAGCGGTTAAAGGAACTTCTTTTGTTTTTCTTCCAATAGTAGCCAGCATACTTACCACATGTGTAACCTTTATTCCGCTTTTTTTCTTTTCCGGACGTTTCGGCCTAATGGTACGATTCATACCCGCGGTAGTTTTCCTTATGCTTGGCGGGAGCCTTTTTGAAGCCCTTTGTATACTTCCGGGGCACTTAATGATATCTTTCAAGGAGGGTGTAAGCAATATTGTCGGACCTTCGTGGAAAAGGCGGTTAAAAGGACCATCGGGCGAAGACAAAAGCTCCGTAAGATCACATAGAAAGTACTGGATCGATCTGGCTGAAAAGAAATATGAGGGGTTAATAAACAGGCTCCTCATAAACAAAAAGGCCGTATTTCTATTTTTTGGAATACTGCTTCTAGTCTCAGGATATGTAGTTTCCAGTCACATGAAATTTGTAATGTTCCCGGATGAGGAAACCAACCAGATACGGATCACCGCTGAGACGCCGACCGGGACAAAAAGGTATCAGACAGCCGCGATGACGCAGCCCATTGAGGATATTGTATTGGGATACAGAGATAGCGGGGTTACGGGTTTCAGGAATGAGATAGCAAAGAGCAGGTGGGGGGTGGCGGCGCAGGAAAACAAGTTCAGGATGCGCGTAGAGATCCTGCCTAAAGAAAAAAGGAAGAGATCGTCCGACGATATTATTAAAGAATGGAAAGAGCAGATCAAAGACATCCCGGGTATAACTAAGGTCCGAATAAGCAAGACCTGGCATGGTCAGGACAGCTCAAGCCCTATTGAAATAATGGTAAAAGAGAACAATGTCCAGCGCAGATACAAGATATCCGACGAGCTTGCAGCCCTGATGGGCAAATACCAGGGGCTTAATAACGTTGAAATAGACAGGCCCGCGTATAATCCGGAATACAGGCTTACGTTGAACAGGGATAAAACAAGGCGGCTGGCCATAAACCCTTCCGATATTGCCAGAACGCTCAGGGCTTCTCTTGAGGGGACTATTCTTTATGAATTCAGCGGTGAGGATGAGGAGGTATATGTAAGGCTTACGGTTATTCCCGAAGCCAAAGACGATATAACTAAAATATTCGATATCCCTGTCGAGAATGAAGGGCAGTATCTTGTGCCCTTGAGGGATCTGGTGAATATTGAAGAAGTGGAAGGCCCTGATTCTATTATCAGGGAGGATATGAAACGATGTACAACGCTTTACGCAGATATTGTTCCCGGATCAAAAAAAACGCCTCTTGAAATAGCCGAATATTTTGAAGAGGAAGTATTTCCGGAATTCAAGAAAAAATATCCAACGGCCATAATAGAGTTCAAGGGAGAAGTTAAAGATTCGAGGGAGTCAGGAAGTGATTTTTACTCGGCGGCTATAATGGCGGCATTTTTGATATACATAATACTGGCGGTCCTTTTTAATTCATTAATAAAGCCTCTCATTATTATGGCCGTAATTCCGTTCGGGTTGGTGGGCATAATCCTGGCTTTCAGGCTTCAGGGCATAAGGATGTATGGGTTTTTCGCCGTTATCGGGGCTCTTGGCCTGGCGGGAGTTGTTGTGAATGACGCTATAATAATGCTTACCAAACTGGATAAAATGTTCGACACAAAAGAGGGAAAAGATAAAAAGGATCTCCAAATATCGGCTATAGCGAAAACCCGCTTAAGGGCTGTTCTTTTAACGACGATAACCACGGTTGTCGGCATAATACCAACGGCCTATGGATGGGCGGGATACGATGCAATGCTCGCACAGATGATGCTGGCCCTTGCGTGGGGGCTTTTATTCGGTACGGTCATAACATTGATCCTTGTACCATGTGTATACAGTTCCTATAAGGGAGTTCAATACCGGCTGGCAGCGAGATAATATTATGAAAACGATACTCACAATGATAATTTCAGGAATTCTTCTTTTAGGGAATTGCGCTTACGCGGATGTCGCGGTGAAAGCTGATACTTTGTCCCTGGATGAATTTGTCGAATTTGCCTGCGCGAGAGACAAGGTGTTTGAACAGATACTTGTAGAAGGCCTTAAGTTGAAATACAAGAAAAAACTGGAGCTTCCGGCAGATGATATCGTGACCAATTTTAAAAGCGAGTATGTTGCTTTCATAAAACATGAAGATAAAGGGTTTCCCGTATATGAAATGTCACTCAGCAAACTTTTCCCAACAACGGGAACCGAGGTCGAGGTAGGGTATAACTCAACAATAAAGGACACAATAATCGGTAATGTTGATGCTGAACTCTACGCGATCATATCGCAGCCCGTAGCAAGAAATGCTTTTGGGAGAGCTACAAGGCTTCTGGATAAGATCGTGGGCCTGGAGATAGATATAGCAAAATACCAGATAGCCGAGGCGTATGAACAATACCTCTCATCCATAATTCAGATATATTATGACTGGTATGAATCCTACGAGAATCTTAAGACCGCTGAACATTCGTATGAGGAGAACCTGAAACTTTTAGGAAATGTTGAGAGGAGAGAAAAGAATAACATTGCTTTGCCCGTTGATGTTAACAAGATAAAGCTCCAGGTACTTCTCAAGGAGGAGACTTTAGTCGCCTTAAAAAGCACATTTGACCAATATACGAACCTCTTAAAGAAAAGTATAGGATATGATGTTGAAGAAGGTCTTGAGCCCTATTCAACGGACCAGTATGATGATGTAAGCATAGATTTCGAGAAGGATTACGAAAGGTTCAGAGAATACGGCAGGACGTCGATGATACTCGATATGCTGGAAGAAAAAAGCGACATTGAGGTGGATAAAGACGCGGATGATCTTCTTCCTTCTGTGGATCTTTTTACCGAGTATTCTATAAAGAGCGGCGATCGCGAGCTGGTGAAGGATGACAAAAAAATAATGGTTGGGCTGTCCCTGGAGTATCCTTTTCCCGGGCAGGTCGAGCATGCAGAATATGACACATCAAAAGTTGAGTACGAGAGGCGCGTGCTCGAAAAAGTTAACACGCATATAAGAATATATACACAGCTCAAGAATATCTATAGGGAAATTGAAAGGACGCGGGAACTTATTGCAATAGCGGAAAAGAAGGTGCAGACCGCGCAATCCATTGTAGACGACGATACGATAAATTATTCTTACGGCAAGGTCATAATCAATAATCTGATCGATGAGGTCAACCAGCTTGATTTTAACAGGTTCAATAAGATCCAGTACAGCATAAAACTTAAAAAACTTCTTATCGACTGGCTAACCTTGACCGACGAGCTTGTAAGGAAAAAAGACTTGAAAATTTAATGTGTGCCTGAAACCTCCACCATTCAAAACTAAACCCTATGCAACTAAAATAGTTGCATAGGGTTTTTAATCGTAGTAGACTATTTTTATAGGGGAACAAAACTTTTTCGTAAAAGGGGTCAAATATGAAGAGATCAATAATTATTTTAGCTGTAGTTTTCTTAAGTTTTGTGAGTGGCGTAATATGGACCCGCTACGAGGTATTTAGTAGCATTACACAAGTTTTCAACCGGAAGCCGGCGGACTTAGTGCCTTCTTTTGTTGAGAAAATATTCGACTGGAGGCCAGCGAGAGCATTACCGCCCTACACCGAATCCTCTATTAATTTCAGGCTTCTCTTGAGACAGCTATGGGAATATGATGTGATCTGGACCGGGAGGTATGTCGTAAGCGTGATGTCAGGTCTTGATGATGTGGCTGTTGTGAAGAAGCAACTTGTTAAAAATCAGGAGATAATCGGTGACATCATAACGCCTTACTACGGAGGCTGGGCCGGGAATAGGTTATCCGATCTCCTACAGCAACATATCCTTATTGCCATGGAGATCGTCAAGGCGACAAAGAACGGGGATGTCGAGGCCTTGAACAAGGCCAAAGAGAAGGGACGGAATAATGCCGATAATATCGCGGGTCTATTTGCCCTGGCCAGAAACCCTCTTTGGGAGAAACAGACTTTGAAAGATATATTTTACCAGCATCTGGAGTATCTCGCTATGCAAGCAGACTTACGGCTCAAGAAAGATTATGCTGCGGAAGTAAAAGTCTCTGATGAGGCAGTTGTGCATGCACTTAAGATCGCTGCTCTATTGGCCGAGGGCATGATCAAGCAATTCCCTAAGAAGTTCAAGCAATAGCAGCGAGTTGTTTGTGTAGTTTCTCCGCCACTATTGTGTGCTCGACACCGTTCTAGTTGTCAAGGCGGGTCCAGAAGGATCCTCGAGCAAAGCGAGAGAAGGCGCAGCGAAAACGCGCCCATCCAAAGTGAATCTAGGGGAAAACCTTGTAAGATGTTGTAAGAACCTAAACTTTTCTAAATAAAGGAGTTATCACCATAAGTGTATGGAGGAGAACAAGTTACAACTCCATCGCATATCGAATCCCGGCACCTCCACCATTTAAAACTAAACCCGGAAGAGAATAAATCCTCTTCCGGGTTTTTTGTTTTAAATGTAAGAATCAGACTTCGTCTAATTCTTTGCTATTCGCTTCGCTCATAGCTTGTGTAGATTCCGGGGTTCAAAAACCTCACATGGTTCGGTTTTTGTATCCCGTACACCTCCACCAAATAAAAATAGAAACCCTAAGTTGTTATTTAATAATGACTTGGGGTTTTTATTTTTAGGGAGACTTCATGTGTGCTCACACCGTGCCCATTTCCCAGGCGGCTTTATGATACAGGTCGCCATTTTTGTCTTTCCGCCTCAAAAAAACATGTGAAAATTGTAGGGAGGTATTGCCAATAACAGTATTGTCTATTATTTTCATTTTAAGGTATAATTAGCATGATTTATAGGAAGCGTTGATCTAGTGCTTTGAAGATCTATTTTAAAAAAGATGACAAATATGGACTATTTATTAAATTTAAAAAATAATGATGTTCCGGTGATTGCTACCGCCATACATGATGGGCACCAGCTTAGCGAAGAAGCCTTAAAGTTAATGGCATTGAGCAGTGAGGATCGTTTGCGAGAGGAAGATCCTTTCACTGGAGCGTGGACAGGTGTCGTTGAGAATAGTTTGATTGTAAAGACATCACGATTTGAGGTTGATTTGAATCGCGCAAGGGATAAGGCTGTTTATTTGACTCCTGATGATGCTTGGGGGCTTAATGTTTGGGAATCAAAACCAGGCGAGAAATTTGTGAGAAGTTCGTTACAGACATATGACTTGTTTTACAAAAATATTCATGATGTGCTATCAGAATTTGAGAGTAAATTTGGAAAGTTTGTTGTTTTTGATGTGCATTCCTATAACCATAGGCGAAATGGACCTGATGCTCAGCCTGCTGCGGGCAAAGACAATCCTGAAGTGAATATTGGAACAGGAACGATGCTCGATAGATCTCGTTGGAAGGGTGTTATTAATAATTTCATTGATGATTTGTCTAGTTTTAATTATTTTGGAAGAAAATTAGACGTTAGAGAAAATATTAAGTTTCGCGGGGGACATTTCCCTGAATTTGTGCATGAAAAATTTCCCGATGCAGCATGTGTTCTATCTATTGAATTTAAAAAAATCTTTATGAATGAATGGACCGGCGAGCCTGACAAAGAAAAAATACAAACTATTTTTCAAGCATTGCAATCAGCTGTGCCCGGAGTTCTTGAAGAATTGAATAAAATATGAATAAAAAAATAAGATCATCAGAAGAAAAATTTGACCGGCTAGTCAAGGCAATATGTACAAGACTTTCGCAAGGGAAGAGGGTTCGCCGAACCCTTCCGGGAGGACGGATCCACATTGATCGGCCAATGCCATTCCTGTTTGTTTATCGAAAACCCTTGAATTCTAAGGATGAAGGAACAGAGCGGCTGATAATGGGTGAAGCCTCATATTTGATCGTAACCGCAGATCCACGATATCAGAAGAATTTAGAAAAGCTACTTGAAAATATTGTTAAGATCATGTCTGCTGAATTTGGAGGATTTTTACTGTTGGAGCTATGGGCGGAAAGGGGTAAGAGTCCAAAAACAACTAAAGGGGCATTGCAAAAAACGATGTTCAGGATCTCTACGGAAGATCCGAAATTTAGTCTTTACACCCCAATGCTATCAGGTTTTGCGGATTTTCTTAAGAAGATCCGGATCCTCAAAGTATATGCTGATGTAAAAATGTCCTTTGAGGCCAAGGTTGCACCACAAGGGCTACCATTGTTACTAAAAAAAGAAGCTAGTGAAAAGTATCGATCTTATTCAGTTGGAATAACCGTAAATCCCATATACAGAAGCCAGAAGAACGGAGAGCTTTTTCCCCTGGTCCTGCGATCGCTGCATCGTGGTTTATCCAAGGCTTTGAAACAATTATGTTTTATTTTTTTGAAGGAGCATACAGATCACCAGCCGTCTAATTACAAGGCATTGGGGCGAAGAGCGGTTGTAAAAGCTGTTTGGGAAATAGATTCAAAATTAGCTGAAGTTAGCAATGCCTTTGATTTTCTATTGTTGATTACTCCTGTGAATGCGGGAGCTGCCTGGAATCAGTTTAAAACTGATAAGTTCAGTAAAATACCGGAATTTTATTATCGACCTTTACCGATAGATCCTGCACTAATTAAGCGAAGGTTGTTTAATATCCCTATTGAACGAATTGAAGACCCTACATTAGCTGATCTTTTCAGAGAAAAACAATTTGAATTGGAACACCGTTTAAATATGTTAATAAATAGAGGAACTAAACGTTTTTTGTTTAGCAACTTACAGCTCTACGGAAAAGTAGATAATAAGCTTACAGAGTTAGCGCAAAAAATATTAAATAAGATACCTTCATCATCCGAAAGTAAAAATTTAATAGACTCAATGGGCTTCCTGAAAAAAGTAAACGATGAGATCCTCCATTATAAGCAGGAGTGCCATATGTTTGACGCTTTAGCAGAGATAGATGAAAGTGTCCCGGGAATTCTTGTTGTTGGGAATAAGGTTCACATCGGGAAGAATGCTAAAATCTCTGAGTCGAGAGTCAACGCTTTGATCCAACATGAAGTGGGGACACATTTGGTAACGTACTATAATGGCCGTCAGCAGCCATTCAAACAACTATATAGCGGACTTGCAGGATATGAAGAATTACAAGAGGGCCTTGCTCTTTTAGCTGAATTTCTTTCAGGGGAACTCACGCCTGCCAGATTGCGAACGGTTGCTGCGAGAGTTATTGCAGCCAGATGGCTTGCAGACGGAAAGAATTTCGTAGAAACGTTTGATGGGTTAATAAATAAATATAGCTTTGACAAAGGGCATGCTTTTAGGATAACATTTCGTACTTATAGAGCCGGCGGATCAATTAAAGACATTATTTATCTCAGGGGGCTGCAGAAAGTTCTGGAGTTTATAAAAAAAGGGGGAGATCTAGATCTATTGTTTATCGGGAAATTTGGATTTGATCATATTCCTGTTATAAAAGAACTGGTCTCAAGAAAAATATTGTCTACATCTGTTTTGCGTCCAAGATTTTTATCGACAGCCGGCGTCAAAGAAAAATTGGAAAGGATACAAAAAGGGATAGAAGTTTATAATTTGCCAGAAGGAGGATTAAAATGAAACTAGGGTTTGTAGTTAATGATGTAAAGACTGAGGAAGCAGGGTATACAACAATCCGACTCGCTATGGCGGCAGTCAATAGAGGTCATTCAGTTTGGATAATTGGGGCAGGGGACTTTGTTTATGACCTTGATGAAAAAATTTGTGCGCATGCCCAAGCAATTCCGCAGAAAAAATATAAACTTTCAGATAGATTAATTAAGGACATTCAAACGCAAAAAGCTCCTGTTGAGAAAATTACTGTGGATGACTTAGACATATTAATGTTAAGAAGTGATCCTGCCGAGGATGCCGGCTTACGATCATGGGCTCAATCTTCAGGCATTATTTTTGGTAGAGTTGCCATGCGTAACGGAGTTATTGTTTTGAATGATCCGAATGGTCTTTCAAAAGCGATGAATAAAATGTATTTTCAGCTTTTTCCTGAAGAAGTAAGGCCCAGGACGTTGATTACTCGTAATAGGGATGAAATAAAAGAATTTGCTAAACAGGAAGGAGGGAAAATTGTTTTAAAGCCTTTACAGGGATCGGGAGGCCAAGGTGTTTTTCTTGTTAATCCCAGTGATCTTTCAAATTTAAATCAGATGATCGATGCGGTTAGCAGAGATGGATATGTGATTGCGCAAGAATATTTACCTAAAGCCGAAGAAGGAGATACCCGACTTTTTGTTATGAATGGACAGGCTCTAAAATACAAAGGTAAATATTGTGCTTTTCGTCGTGTTCGTACAGGGGATGATATGAGGAGCAATATTCATGCAGGCGGAAAGTTGAAACAGGCAGAAATAACCCCAGAGATGCTTAATATCGTCGAGATCGTTCGTCCAAAATTAGTTCAGGATGGAATGTTCTTGGTTGGACTGGATATTGTCGGAGACAAATTAATGGAAATTAATGTGTTTTCACCCGGGGGATTAGGAAGCGCGCAAAAATTTGAGGGCGTTAACTTTTCTCATGCAGTCATGCAATCTTTGGAGTGCAAAGTAGATTATATGAGGTACTATAAAAGGAATTTTGATAATGTTGATCTGGCTTGCCTATAAGGATCGATGCTGTGCTTCTTTCACCTACCTACACGGAGAATTGAAATGCTTAATATGTCGATAAGGGCAATGTATGTTTTTTACGCTATTATTATGCTCTCCTTATTTGTGACGTGGGAAATAGCTCGCTATTTCCTGCACCTTTCTCTTAGGTCAAGATTAAAACTTGTTATCAACGTCAACGGAACCCGCGGGAAATCTTCCGTTGTAAGGCTCTTATGTTTTGCATTAAAAGAAGCCGGCTACAAGGTGATGGCCAAGACCACCGGTACAGTTCCTCAACTTATAACAGTAGGGGACCAGGTTGTAGACATAAAAAGAGGAGCCTATCCTAATATAAACGAGCAGATGAAAGTAGTAAAGGAAGCTGCCGTAACCGGAGCGGAGGTTCTTGTGGCTGAATGTATGGCCATCGATCCGGGATACCAGAAAATTACCGAATCAAAGATGCTCAGGTCCGATCTCGGGATAATAACGAATGTAAGGAATGACCATCGGGAAAGCATGGGAGGGTCTCTCCAGCAGATCGCAAATGCTTTATCAAATACCATACCCAGAGGTAAGACTGTTTTTACCGCAGAGAGAACTTATTTCGACATAATTAAAAAGAATGCCGATAAAAATAAGGCCGATGCTGTTCAGTGCCGGGATACCTCCGCTATAACCGATGAAATGATGTTACCGTTCCCGTTCCTGGAAACCCGTGAGAATGTGGCCCTGGTGCTGGATGTATGTAAACATCTTGGGGTGGAGGAAGCCGTAGCGTTAAGGGGGATGTACAATACTACGCCTGACCCGGGAGTTCTGAGGACCAAGAGTTTCTTGCATGAAGGTAAGTGGTTTGAGTTTGTCAATGCTTTTGCCGCGAATGATCCGGATTCCACCGCAATGATATGGACGAGAATGAGCCGTAAGTTCAGACAGGGACAGAAAAAAATATTTCTATTTAACGCCCGCCGCGATAGGCCTATAAGGTCGGTGGATATAGCGAGATCTTTCGCGAGATTTCCGGTTGATGTATATATAGCTACAGGTACCGGATGGCGGCTATTCAAAAGGATGCTATTAAAATCGGGGGTTCACCCTTCAAAGATAGTTTGTATGGGCATGAAACACGCGGAAGCGACATTTAATAAATGCACGGAGCTCGCCAATAATCATAATTTTGTGTTTTGCGCGGGGAACATAAAAGGTCGTGGAGAGGAGTTCTTTGATCTTGTGTCCACGATGTCCGAAAAAGCTAATGAGAGGAAGGTCCAGTAATGCAGGATTTTTTATATTTATCAATATTTGTGGGATTGATGATCAACCTTATGGTCGTTGAAATGCTCGGCGTGATACTCGGGGGGTTTTTCGTTCCCGGGTATCTTGCACTCCATATAACGGATATAGCCTCTATGGCCCAGATATTTGGTGCGGCTCTTTTGACCGTGGGAATAGTCCGGGTTATGAGCAATATTATGATCATATACGGAAGAAAAATGATGGTGGTATGTATCCTGGTAGGGTTTCTGGTAAGTCTTAGCCTGGCATATTTTTTTAATACGCCGGCTTTTAAGGGGTATGAAGTGGATTTTGGATTTATAGTCCCGGGGCTTATGGCATATTGGATGCAAAGACAGGGAGTCCTCGAGACCTTTATGTTGTCTGTGGTCGGGGCTATAATCGTAAGGTTTATTCTCGTTATAATAACCGGGGGGCTGGTGGCGCTATGATAATACAAAAAAAACCAGAGAAGATAACGATCTTTATCATATGTTTGCTTTCAGTAATAGTTGTTGCGACAGCCATAAAGGTGCTTCGTAACGAGGAGTGGTTTCTGTACAAGACGAACGCTACTATGAATATGGTGGAGGCGGAAAAAGTCCTTATCCTGGAAGCAAAACGTATAAAAACGAGTGAGCCGGAAGAGGAGGTTCTTGCTGGAGGGGAAGAAGGATCTTTGTATGAAAAAGCCGCCAGGGTTTTGATGCATACGAAGGCCTCCATAATAGATACCACTCACGGAAGTTTTAGCGCTAAAAAAGCCGCTATAGATCCTAATTTTGCTGCTGTAATTGTGGAGTTTTTTAAGGAAGCCGGGGTTCGTAGAGGTGATACCATAGCTGTGGGTTTTACCAGTTCATTGCCGGGTGCTAATCTTGCGGTGCTTTCAGCCGCAAAAGCCATGGAACTGAAACTCGTGATCATAACGTCGGTGGGAGGATCCAGAGGGGGAGGGACAGACCCTGAGTTCACATGGCTTGATATGCAAACCTTTCTTTATCGTGACGGTATCTTTCCCTACAGGTCAGCAGCGGCTTCCCTCGGAGGGCTTAATGACATACAGGAGGATAAAACAGAAGAAGTCGTGGAGACTCTTAAAGCAATAATCAAAAGGAACGATGTTCCCCTGATATACAACCAAAATCTTGAAAAAAGTTTAAAAAAAAGGATGGCAATATATAAGAAATATGCCGGAGACAATGCGATAAAGGCGTATGTTAATGTAGGAGGAGGCGTTGTTTCTCTAGGGGAATATAAATACAGGAAAGATTTTCCGACAGGTGTATTTTTCAGCCTGCCGTTCGATAAGTTCCCTAAAGAGGGTGTGATAACGTCGATGGCTAGAAACAATGTTCCGGTCATAAATATCAGAAATATAATCTGGTATGTGGGAAAATTTGGGCTTCGCAGTAAGGAAGGAAAGACATATGTCCCGGGTGAGGCTGATGTGTTCAAGGAAAAGGATTTTAGCGTTGTCGTAAGTATGGTCTCTCTTCTGGCTATTGGCCTTATCTTTGTCGGGGGAGTAGTTTTTGATGAATATCTTTTACCGAAAATAAAGTTTTTAAACAAGGAGTAGTATTGTGCAAAATAAAATGAGCGCTGAAACACTTTCACAGATAAAAGAAATTGGAACCGCCGACATAGTTATAGGCATACCGAGTTATAACAATGAAAAGACTATCGGCCATGTTATCAAAGCTGCCGAATTCGGGCTTGCCAAATATTTTCCCAACATGAAACCCGTCCTTGTTAACTCAGACGGAGGGTCTTCCGATCGTACGCGCGAAAAAGTCAAGGAGGAGTCCGGAGGTTGTACCAATATGGATATGGTCATGATAGATAATCCCGTAGCTCCTATGGCAAACATCGTTACCATGTACTCCGGAATTCCCGGGAAAGGGAGTGCGGTAAGAGAGATACTTGAGATAACCGACAGCTTGAACGCAAAGGCCTGTATGCTTTTGGACGCGGACCTGAGAGCTGTGACCCCGGAATGGGTAGAAATGCTTCTAAGGCCGATCTTGCGAAGAGGGTATGATTATGTTTGTCCGTTGTATTCCAGGCATAAATATGACGGTACGATAACTAATATGATAGTTTATCCCTCGACACGCGCGCTTTACGGGAAAAGGGTCAGGCAGCCGATAGGCGGGGATTTCGGTATATCCGGGGACCTGGTTAAAAAATATCTAAGCAAAGATGTCTGGGGTACGGATGTAGCTCGCTTCGGTATAGATATATGGATGACCACGGTCGCTATAAGCGAGGGAGCAAAAATATGCCAGGCATTTCTCGGAGCCAAGATACACGACCCTAAAGATCCCGGAAGCAGTTTGGGGCCAATGTTCAAGCAAGTGGTGGGAACTGTTTTTAAGCTTATGAAAGACTACCAGGATGTATGGGAAAAAGTCGATTCCAGCAGCCCCACAGCTAATTACGGTTTCATCTCAGAAGTATATCCTGAGCCGGTCAAGGTATCTTTTGAGACGCTTATCCAAAAGTTCAGGTCCGGAGTAGAAGAAAATAAGGATTTTTGGAAAACTTTTCTTCCGGCAGAAAATTTACAGGCCGTATGTGACATATCAGAGGCGAAAGAGGATGTTTTTAATTTTCCCGTTGAACTGTGGGTGCAGACCGTATACGATTTTGCGGTTTCTTTTAATAACGCATCTAGTGACCCGGCGAAGGAGAAAGTAATTGAATCCATGACTCCGTTATACTTCGGCAGGGTGGCTTCTTTTGTCATGGAGACCAAAGATATGGAAACTTATGACGCCGAGAGGGTGGTTGAAGCTCAAGCCAGGGTTTATGAGTCAATGAAGCCATATCTCAGGGAAAAATGGAAAGCATGACGTGAAGACCATAAATTTCGCTTTAAGCTGGGATAAAGACAAATGTCTTTTTACCGATATCCTCCAATCCGACCTGAAAAGAAAAGGGTTTTCTTTCCGGTGGATCACCATAGATAATGTGCAGGATATTATCCGCAAACTTGAGTGCAATGAACTGCGAATAAACGTACTCCTGGATACGGAAGCTACCTATGATGAACAGGGGGATCTATATGCCAGGCTTGCCTATGCCGTAAAGGATTCCGGAGGGGTCGTGATCAATGATCCTGACAGGACGCGCATGTCGGTTGATAAATCCGTAATGTATTATGAACTTGTCCATGCAGGGGTTACAACGCCCTATACAGTGGTGGTTCGTAATTGGGAACCAAACTCATTCAAATTGACCGAGGAAGAAAAACAGAAACTGGGTGTACCTTTTATCATAAAACCCGGATGCGGGTGGGGACACAGAGGTGTTCTTTACGACGCTAAAGGTACGATAAGAGAGATAGCCAGGGCCAGGGACTTTGACAGGGGTGATAATTTTCTTTTGCAGGAGAAGATCTGTCCGGTGGACCTGAACGGGAAAAGAGCCTGGTTCAGGATCTTTCATGTTTTTGATAAAATAATACCTTGCTGGTGGGATGACAGGACCTCTCGCTATGAACATGTGAATGAAACAGAGTTTGCCCGATATGATCTTAGTAAACTTGTGAAAATGACAGTCAAGATAGCTTCGTTAAGCCGCATGTCATGGTTCTCGACGGAGATAGCCATAGATAAGGTCGATGGCCGTAAAAGATTTGTGTCGATCGATCATGTGAACGATCAGTGCGATATGGAAGCAAGCTCAGAAAGTAAGGACGGCGTTCCTGACAGGATAGTCCGGCTTACGGCGTCTTCCATGGTTGATGCCATGAAAATCATTGTCAGCGACAAGAAAACGCCGCCAAAACGATATGCTACCTGTCTAAAAGGCGCCAAAGAAGTCAGGAAAGTACGCGGGTTGGGATATGCTCCCGATCTTCTTTTGCAACGATAAGATCGATATTTAAGTAGTAAGTTAAACAAGGAAGGAAGTGATATATGTTTGGTGAAGTAATGGATGGTTCTTTTTATATTAGAATACTTGTGTCAGTCATCTGCGGTTCAGTAATAGGCCTCGAAAGACAGATAAAAGGAAAACCCGTCGGTATCAGGACGAGCATATTGATATGTTTGTCTACGATGTATTTTATGACACTTGCACGCAGCCTTGATCCGGGGAATAGTGCTTCCAGAGTGCTGGGACAGATAGTTACCGGTGTTGGTTTTCTAGGGGCGGGCGTGATAATGAACCGTAACGATCTTGTCACGGGTGTTACATCAGCCTCGGTTGTATGGCTGCTTGCCAGCATGGGAGCCTCGATAGGACTGGATCACTACGGAATGGCCCTGGTGATGTGTTTTATAACATTACTTATACTTACTTGGGTGCAATGGTTGGAGAAGATAAGCAAGCTGTTGCAGAAAGGTATTTATAAACACAAAAAGAGTGGGCATGGTAAAGGAGAAGAGGAGGACTTATGAACCTTAAGATAGGCATTGTTGTTAGCTTAATAACGCTATTCTTAATAATTATCCTCCAAAACACGCAGGTAGTATCTTTGCGCTTTTTGTTTTGGCATATAAGTATGTCACAGATCGTATTATTGCCGTTAATAATGCTTATCGGGCTCATAGTGGGATTTGTGGTCGGTAAGATCCCAAGGGATGAGTCCCGGTAAAAACCCCAAGTCCAATTATTAAAAGAATATACGAAATTTTAGTTCTCATATACTTTCACATGAGTATGGGGTATAATACTGCCTGTGATGCTTCGTGGGGAATGTGGATAATGGAGGAATAGATGTGGTTTAAACCAAAAGATGCTTTAACGGAACAAGATGTGCAGCGCGGGATGAAAGCCGTAATATGGGACGGCATGGCTTCAACCGCGATGGGAACCTTCACCGGCGGCGTTTTTCTGACAGCGTATGCACTAAAACTGGGAGCGTCAAACTCCACTATAGGGATCTTGGCCGCTATAGCGCCTCTTATGGCCCTGATACAGATCCCATCGATCTACCTTGTAGAGAAATTAAGAAACAGAAAAGTAATAGTTGTTTCAACATCTCTTGTAAGCAGGTCCTTTTGGCTGCTGGTAGCAGCTATCCCATTCGTATTTCCCGCGGCTATAGGAGTGAAAATACTCATTATAGGTATGGCCTTATATTCCTTGTTTGGCGCTGTATCCGGAACCGCCTGGAATCCTTGGCTCCGGGATATTCTTCCGCAGGACAGGCTCGGACAGTTTTTTTCGAAAAGAATGAGGATGGGTACTATTCTCGGCATAGTGCTGAGCCTTGTTTGCGCGGCATATCTTGATCAGTGGACGAAATATTTTCCGAAACAGGAGATGTCCGGGTACTCAATTCTTTTTCTGTGCGGCTTTATAGCGGGGATCATAGGGGTATATTTCCTTTCTACCATTCCGGAACCCCGGATGGCCGTTCCTGAAAAGAAAACAGGGTTTCTTAGTATTTTATTAATACCTTTTAAGGATGAGAATTTTCGGAGGCTCATGGCCTTTTCCGGATCATGGACCTTTGCGGTAAATCTGGCGGCTCCGTTTTTTACGGTATATATGATCAAAAGACTGGATTTCTCAATGGCTTTTATTGTCGGGCTTTCGGTAGTGAGCCAGGTTACACATCTGGTGTTCCTGAAAATATGGGGTAAGTTTACCGACAGATTTTCCAATAAGTCTGTATTGCGCGTAAGCGGGCCTCTTTTTCTTTTTACAATATTGGCGTGGACTTTTACTACGCTTCCTTATAAGCATATGTTCACTATACCTCTGGTTATCCTTATACATGTGTTTCTGGGGATGTCCACTGCCGGTATAAATCTTGGGGCAGGGAACATCGGCTTTAAACTGGCGCCTAAAGGCAAAGCGACAGCATTTCTGACAGTGAATAATTTCATAAACTCATTGGCCGCGGGCATGTCACCTATTTTAGGCGGTAGATTAGCTGATTTTGTCTCAGAGTATGAGGTCTCTTGGACATTGAAATTCGCCAGTTTGGATAAAGTTGTTTCGGTGGAAACACTAAATTTTCAGTCATGGGATTTCTTTTTTGCGGTTGCCTTCCTTTGCGGACTTTACGCTATGCACCGATTGTCCCTGGTCAAAGAGGTGGGAGAAGTTGATGAGAAGATCGTATTTAATGAACTCGTAACTGAAACAAGAAAAGAGATCCAGAACTTCACAACTGTCGCAGGCCTGCGGCAGATGGTAAACTTTCCGTTTACGGCATTCAGGTATGTCAAAGTAAAAGGGAGAAGAAAGGCCTCTCAGGCAGTCAGGAAGGTCCTGTAATGTTTTTCAGAAAAATAAAGATGAGTATCACATCTAAAAATTGTTCATATAATAATCATAGCGTCATGCGCGCCCTGAGCATTGCTTGCTTTCTGACAGTCTTATTCTGTTTTAATGTTCAGGCTGATGAGGTCTATCTAAAGAACGGGGACAAGGTCACGGGGACAATATCGAGCAATACGGATAGCGCGGTTGTTCTGGTAACCGAGACCATGGGTACTGTGAGTATTAATAAAGCATCGGTCGAAAGGATAGTGGAAGATAGAAAAGATGGCGAGAATGAAGGCGAGAAGGCTTCTGAAGTGATCTGGAAAAGAGAGGTAGCTCTAGGATATAACACATCCAGAGGAAATACGGAAACCGGGGAGTTTTCGGGTGATTTTATTGTAAACAGGAAACATAAACATGTTAATGAAACCACGGTTAAAGGGAACTTATATTATTCAGAGGCTGACAAAAAGATGGATGCGGAAAAATGGTATGGATTAGGCAGATACGCTTTCAATTTCGGAGCTGATAAGAAATGGTATAACTTTTACAGCGCTGAAATAGACCATGACAGGTTCGCGAACATTAATTACAGGTTTTTACCCGCCGCTGGAGTGGGGTATTATTTTTTTGATCTTGACGACATTAAACTTTTAGCTGAGATCGGTGTAGGCTGGGAACATACGGATTATAGAGACGACGCAAAGGATAGCGATGAGGCTGTTCTGGTTCCAAGGGTGTATTTCGAGAAAAGGATCCTTGAGAGGCTGGTGGTCTCGCAGGATTTTTATTATTATCCTGCGTTGAGGGATTTTAGCGATTACAGGTTCCGATCCGAAACTGCTGTAACGGGAGAGCTTACAAGCCTGCTGGCAATACGTTTCAGCCTGATCGATGACTACAATTCACAGCCTAAGGATGAAGAAACGAAAAAGAATGATATGCGTTTAATGTCATCGTTAGTATGTTCTTTTTAAAGAGCAAAGGAGTATGAAGTAATGCGCAGAATAATTAATATAGCCGTGATGTCTATATTTTTGATCGTTTCCACGGAGTGCACGGCCGCGCCTAAGTCAGCGGACCTGGATGTATTGTACACAAGGAGTGTAGGGACATATGAGATAAAGAATGGATATGATAAGCCTCAGAGGAATCCGGTTATCGTTATCCCGGGACTTTTGGGGTCAAGATTAAAGGATTCAGAAACGGGCACTCTCGTATGGGGTGCATTCTCCGGGAAATATGCGGATCCGGGCACAAAGAAAGGCGCCCGTCTCGCTGCTCTCCCGATGCAGGAGGGCGTCCCCCTGAAGGACTTGAAAGACACCGTTGTTCCCAGCGGAGCCCTGGCCCGGTTGGACCTGAATTTTTTACTTATACCGATACGTCTTAACGCTTATCTTAATATTCTTAAGATCCTTGGAGTGGGGGGGTACCGGGACGAAGATCTGGGAAAGTCAGGAACGGTTCAATATCCGGAAGGACATTTTACCTCCTTTCAGTTCGATTATGATTGGCGGAGAGATATAGTGGAAAACGCTAAATTGCTGGAGGATTTCATTGAAGAACACAGAATATATGTCCAGAAGGAGATAGAAAAAAGGTTCGGGATAAAAGATTATAATGTGAAATTTGATATCGTCGCCCATTCTATGGGCGGGCTGATAAGCAGGTATTACTTTAGATATGGCACACAAGACCTGCCGAAAGACGGTACTCTGCCAAAAACAAACTGGGCAGGGGCAAAGCATATTGACAAACTTATTATGGTAAGCACCCCGAACGCGGGATCCATATCAGCGTTTAAAAGCCTTTTAGAAGGGTTGAATAGTCCGTTAATGCCAAAATATCCACCGGCTATTCTGGGCACTATGCCGTCAATGTATGAACTGATGCCTCATCCAAAGCACAGAGCGCTGATGGATAAGGATACTCCTAACGGGGAGCCTCTTGATATTTATGATCCGGATCTGTGGGAAGATATGAAATGGGGGTTAGCTTCTCCGGGACAAGAAAAGGTGTTGAAAACTTTATTGCCTGAGGTCGACAGTGCTGAAGAGAGACGCAGGATAGCTCTTGACCATCAGAGAAAATGCCTTAATAGGGCAAAACGGTTCTGGGAAGCGCTTGATGTTCCCGCTGATCCTCCTAGTAGTGTTTCTTTCGCCCTTTTTACCGGGGATGCCATTCAGACAGACGCCGTAGTTGGGGTAAACAGGAAAGATGGATCTGTCGAAGTGATCCGGAAGGCTCCTGGTGACGGGACGGTTTTAAGGTCAAGTGCTTTAATGGATGAAAGGATAGGCGGAAAATGGTCTCCCAGGCTTGTTTCGCCGATAAAGTGGTCACAGGTGATGTTTATTTTCAGTGATCATGTAGGGATAACGGAAGACCCGCATTTTTCGGATAATATCCTTTATTATTTGCTGGAACATCCAAGATGAGCTACAAATGGGGCCGGTATAAGGAAAATGATAAATTCTTCCTATACCGTTTTCAGGTATGCTAAAATATGGGTGAAGGAAACTTGCGGAACTAAATGATATTGTTTTTATGATTCAAAGGGAGGCGGTATGTCGAGGCTGATCAAGGAGATATCCAAGAAAGCCGGAACTGTTCCGGGTACTCTTGTGCACATAGGTGAGAGTAAGACAGAGAAAGTAAAGATAACTATAATCAATTATGATGAATCGGATTTTAGGGAGAAAATCGCCCGGAGCGCACAAGAGTGTATAGACTCGGTAAATGAAAAAGGCGTGACATGGATAAACATAGACGGGGTGCATGATGTTGATCTTGTCTCCGATCTGGGAAAAGCATTTAACATACATCCTCTGGTGCTTGAAGATATCGTTAACACGGGTCAGCGACCCAAATTTGATGATTTCGAGGATTATATTTTCGTTGTTTTGAAGATGCTCTACAAAGAACATAAGTCTCATGATATTACCGCAGAGCAGGTAAGTTTGATCGTAGGGAAGAATTTTGTCATCTCATTTCAGGAACAGGAGGGAGATGTCTTTGAAAATGTGAGGGAACGTATACGGAAGGCTAAAGGCCGTATAAGAAAAATGAGGTCCGATTATCTGGCATATTCCCTTATTGATGCCGTGGTCGATAACTATTTTGTAATATTGGAGTCCATTGGCGAAAAAATAGAGGATATGGAGAAAAAACTGGTAAAGAAGGCTGATCCAAAAATATTACAGAACATATACGGCGTAAAAAGGGATATTATATTTTTTCGTAAGTTCGTCTGGCCCTTGAGAGAGGCCATTAACGCGCTTGCAAGAGGGGATGCGGCTCTTGTAGATCAGACCACGGTCATATATTTGAGGGATGTGTATGAACACACTATACAGGTTATAGATACTATTGAGACATCCAGGGATATGATATCCGGGATGCTGGATATGTATCTTTCCAGCTTAAGTAACAGGATGAACGAAGTAATGAAGGTCCTGACGATATTTGCTGCCATTTTTATCCCGCTTACTTTTATCGCTGGGATATATGGCATGAACTTTAAGTATATGCCCGAACTTGAGTGGCACTGGGGATACTTTTCGGTCTTGGGCTTTATGGCCGTTGTTGCGGGGGTCCTGATAATTTTCTTTAAGAAGAAAAAATGGTTCTAAACGAATAAAGGGAATGTTATGAAAAAAACTATTATGCTGCTAAGCGTTATATTTATCTGTTCCAGCTTTACAATTGTCGGGGCGGAAGAGCCCAAGGCGCAGTCTGAACACGCCACCGTGGAAAGCGCGGAGATAAACCCGGAAGAAAAGGTGCTCTCAAATATCAAGACGGCAAAAGATGGGAAAGAACAGCTCACCCGGGAAGTCCAAAACCTGGATAAGGAAAAGGAAGCTGTAGAAAAGGAAAAAGTCGAGATAGGGGCTAAAAGCGGGACAGGTAAAGAAGTCGTTATTGCCGGAGATGTGGTCACTCAGGAAAAGATCCATGCTCTGGGGCAGAAGGAAGCTACTCTTACTGCTAAAGAGCTGGCAATAAAACAGAAAATACAGACATATGAACAGACTGTAGCTCTAATCGAACGGAAAGTTCAGATGCTTGGCAACAAAGATATTTCTTTAATAGAGTTGAGGAATGAGGAAAAGGCGGTGCAGAGTTCTCTCCTTAAGTTGGAGAAGAAAAAGATCTTCCTGCAAAAGAAAATACCCGTGATAAACCTTGAATTAAAAGCCACCCAGGCTGAGATCGCTGCTCAGAAGAGCCTGGCTTCTCTCAAAGAAGGGACTAATGGTGAGATTCTGGAGACTATTAAGATCAATGAGGATGAACTGGTGTTTATCAACTCTGAACTTTTTTCAGTGAAGGAGAGAATAAATTTTTTGGATGTTCAGATAGAGCTGGTAAGGGATTATCTTTCACTGTTAAGCACCAAGCGTCTGGATGTACTCCAACGCAGGCTTTTTGCTCCGGCTAAACCGTATACCTTGGGTCTGGGAGACGGCATGTTTATGTTGTTACTGTTATTGTCTCTCCTTTCGCTGTTTATTGTCTTGAAGAGAATGACGAGATCTTGCGGGAAAGGTGACATCTCTGGTGCCCGTCGAATGTTGCTTAAGAGCATGCGGATGGGGCTCATAGGCGGCGGGCTGTTCTTGTTGGCCTATTTTTGCACCGCTTTTTTGGGATATCACCAGCTTAGTGTCTATCTCGGGTTGAGGGTGTTTGTAGTAGTTGTGACCATATTGGCTTTATTTGTTGCTTATCGTATCGTTATGCTGGGAGTACGGAAGGTATTTGCTGCAATGAAAGCCGCATCCCCGGAACAACCATCATCACATCCTTTTATCGGAGTATTTGCCACTTTTTTCGGTTGGGCGCTTTTCCTGCTTGGGATCTTTATTGTGGCCGAGATTTCGGGAGTGAAACAGGAGACCATTAGCTTTATTCTTGAGGCCGTACAAAAACCATTCTTTACTCTGGGGAAAGTAAGTGTCTCCATAGCTGTTATATTCAAAGTTGTAGTTATACTATGGGTAGCCATTGTCGGGGCTCGTCTGCTTGATGTGGTTTTGAAAAAGAATGTTTACCCTAAATTACATATTGACGAGGATGTTCAGTATACTTTTTCAGTATCAATAAAATATTCAATGGTAATAGTGGGGATTTTTATAGTCTTATCCGTTCTGGGAGTTGACCTGGCGGCGCTTACTGTCTTTGCCGGAACTCTGGGTATAGCCATAGGGTTAGGACTTCAAGATATAGCAAAAAACTTTATAAGCGGAATAGTAATGCTTATAGAGCGCCCGGTAAAGATCGGAGATTATGTTGAAGTGGGAGAGCTGCCGGGCAGGGTAAAAGCCATAAAGGCTCGCAGTACTATTGTCGACACCTTTGACAATATTTCCGTTATCGTACCTAACTCAGAGTTTATGACACAGCGTGTCGTCAACTGGAGCTATAGCGACAAAATAACCCGTGTCCACGTCAAGGTCGGAGTTGCATATGGATCTGATGTTGAACTGGTAAAAGCGTGTTTGCTTGAGGTTGCCGATAAACATCTAAAAGTATTGAGAAGACCAGAATCCTATGTATGGTTCGAGGAGTTCGGTGACAGCTCTCTGAATTTCAAATTGTATTTCTGGACCAATGAGCCTAACAACAGGTTTACGATAAAAAGCGAATTACATTTTAGTATAAACAGAATTTTTAAGGAAAAAGGGATAACAATAGCATTTCCGCAGAGAGATATTCACTTTAGATCTTCAGGCGTATCTTTAAAATAGGGCAAGTACTCATATATGGAAGCTGGAAAAAAAGAAAAAGGGATAGGGGCCAAAATTTTTACCGGGAGGATCGTAGCTACCGTTATCGCGGGCTTTCTTGCCTTGTGTGTAGTTTCCTGGGTGGAGGAGATATTTGACCTTTCACATATTTTGTTCGGTGCGCCGCCGAGTCGGGTCAACTGGCGTGAAGCCACTTTTGAGAACCTGATCACAGTGATCGTCTGTGCGCTTGTTTTGTTTGTTGTTCTTGAAATTATAGCTACTAAGAACAGGATCGAAAATAAAACCATTAAACTGCAGAGAGAACTGTACGAGAAGAACAAACAACTTGAACGTATAAACGATCTGAAGAATAAGTTTTTGGGTATGGCCGCACACGATCTCAGGAATCCTATCTCGGTAATGAATATGGCATCAAAGGTCATATCGTCCAGTAAAAGTGTTCAGGAAGACGAAAAAGCCATGAAATATGTCGGAGTCGTTGAAGCTCAATCTGTCATGATGAAGGATCTTATCGATAATTTTCTAGATGTTTCCAAGGTAGAGGCCGGAAAATTAGATCTGAATAAGGTGAGATCTGATTATGTAGCTTTTGTTGATGACAATATTGAACTTAACAGGTTTGTCGCACAGAAACGTGGGATTAATGTGGAGTTAAAGGTTTTGGGGGATATTCCATCAATATGTTTTGATCCCCGAAGGATGAGACAGGGATTAGATAACCTTTTGAGCAATGCTATTAAATACTCGCGTGATAATTCTGCTATAGAAGTCGAGATATCCAGTGATGCAAAGAATGTCACCACAAAAGTTATAGATCATGGTGTAGGTATCCCAGATGAAGACCTAAACAAAATATTTAAAGAGTTTTATGTTTCCACTATAAAGCCCAAGGGGAGCGATACACAAATAGGTCTGGGGCTTGCAATTACTAAGAAAATAGTAAAAGCTCACGGCGGGAAAATAGGGGTTAAAAGCACAATAAATGAAGGCTCTACGTTCTATTTTATCTTACCAGTTTAGTGCCCAAAACGCGCCCATCCAAAGTGAATCCAGGGGAAAACCTTGTAAGATGTTGTATGCTGTGTGGAATCCAAAATCTTTTACAAATAAACAAGTTATGTCATAAGTGTATGGGGTAGAACAAGTTACAACTCCACCGCATATCGAATCCCGGCACCTCCACCAAAAATCAAATCCCACTGCCATCCAAGGCGGTGGGATTTTTGTGTATGTGGGCAGTGTTTTTATATGTTTCTAAAATGTGTGTTTGGTGATGAATTCTTGGAGTGTATCTTGTGAGAAACGAAGTTGACTTGCCTTTACACACCCGATTCGGGAGCAGAAAGACTGACCATAATAGTAATTTCGCTTTTTGTCTAGATAAAATATATATATGGGTGCACCACATTCGCAGTCGAACAGTATATCAAGTTCTGTCCGGCATGTGGGGCAGAGAATCTTAACCATTTCATTCTTTTTAAAAGCTTCGCCTTTCAAAATCTTTTTTCTGCATTTTTTTACGACAGAAGAGATGACGATATCTGTTTCTTTCGTGTCTGCTTTATTCGTATAAATAAAATGAAGTCCCGGTTCACCATCAACTTGTACGTTGCTCATGAGGCTGTGCCCTTTTGGGCAGTATGCCTTGCTGATAATAAGTTGATTGCCTTTTTTATGTATCTTTGATTTTGGTATGCTGATAGATCCCGCTACGGGGATATTTAATTTACCTTTTTCATCGAACATTTTTCCCATATCTGTCTCCTTGTTATATATTTGAAACCCTATCTGTAATTATACTTCTTTTTATGCCTCTTTGCAAAACAATGGTACTCTTCCGGGGCCCCAACAGTGCTCGTTAACTAGCGAGCTTAGAAGTATCCACAAGCCAACACCGTGAGAGCTAGTGGGGCTAAAAGAAGGAGCCTTGATCAAAGATATCAACGCAGCTTCTATGGTGATAGTGTCACTACCGCACATCGGGTTGAGCAGATTTTCAGTTCCGCTGTATTCGGCTGCGGGAAGGGTGGAGCACGCTAAGGTTTCCTGCATAGGGGCTTCAAGGGGTATCTTACGGTATCCTCTGTCGGCGTGAGTTGTAAATGCTTATATGGTAAGGTGTTACAAGGGAAAATTAATCTGTTATTATATAGGATGTTAGGTATGAAAAAGTAACATAGATTTTTATTGCCCTAACTAGATTCATCTGGTAAGATAGTGGTGTTAAGATTTTAAATTGTCGGAACGGAAATGACAGCAATATACCCATTTACATTGTGCTGCATTGAAGTTTTACGATTTGATTTTTTGTACACTTAGCCAATTTAAGGAGACTTCACATATGAAAGTTATGAAACAATTTCTCGTAATTATTACAACTATCGCGTTTTTAGCGAATAATGTCATGGTGATAGATGCCTTTTCAGGGGGAAGAATATCTTCAGACATTCTTTCAGTGGACGATCTTGCCGCGGAATCACGGTTGGCTCCAATTGAGACCCCCGCGCTTAGGGATGTAATGAAGCTAACGGCTACGATAATGTATGAGTATGCGGAAAAGGGTAGAGACATCAACGCTATCAGACGTAACATTATCGTTGATGAGATCCTTAAAGAAAAGGGAACGGAGGGAATAGAGAGGCCGGGGGATAGCATTATATTCAATATCAGGAAGAAGCAAGAGTACGGTGACGGTGATCTTCTGGTCATTCCTTGTTCCATAAACGACAATAGTTATGTATGCTGCGCAATAAAAGAAGAGATGTCCGGAACTTATGTGTTTAAAGTCTTTACGCCGGAAGAGTATGAGAATTTTATCGCTCCTCAAATTTCCTCTTCAGTGGCGAATGCTATGGAATTTGTGGCTCGCTTGAAACGAGAGGTTGCTAATGACGCCGCGATAATGACATATGCCGCGCATGAGAATACGGCAGATAAGATCATTCATGAAGCCATAACCAGCGGGAAGGCTGAGACCCTGGATATAGGTAGTGTTGGTTCAGCCAATGAATTTATTGAATGGGTAAATCCCGCGATAGCCAAACAGTTCAAGAATCTTGTAGCTTCAGGCCAGTTGATGTCTATACCGGGTCTTTCTGAGCCCCACGCCGGGGGAGTAGGTATATATATTCCTGAAGGGTTCGCAGGCAGTGTTCATAGCGCAATCGTGCATGAGGTTTTTGCCAAGGCCGGATTAGAACATAAACAATGCCGGGAAATGGAGAAAATATTCTCTAAATGGCTGAGTGATCCCGAAAATCTTGTATTAACCGCGGCGGATAAAGCACTGTTGGCTGTTGCCGGCGAGAGGTCTTTTGAGACCAGGTGGCAGACCCCGGATAAAGTTGATTATTATGCAGCTCAGCAGAGTGCCGCTGACGAGAGAGAAATATTGGCCGGGATACAGAATAGAAAGATGCGTAAAGAGCGGACCTTTGAGATTAGAAAATTTAGTCCTGACATGCTGCCTCTTATTCAGAAGGCGGGGATACTCCAGTTTGGAGGGCTTGCCTACTCTGATCCTGATGAAGAAGAAGGTTTTGTGTTGATATCCACAGACGCAAGTGGAGAACAGAGGATAGAGATCGGAACGGTCATTAAATATGATGATGACAATGACACCAATACTATTCACTGGATCCAGGCAGCAAATTGGAATAGGGGTGCGGATAAAGAGCTCTATGGTTTGGGTGACACGATGGTGTTCTATTTTATGGAGGAATTCGGAGCGCGGACATTAAGAGGTTCGCCTGCTTCAGCCGGAGGAACGGGGCTGCTGGGAAGAACCGGGATCTCCCATGAGGGGGTAGACTCTGACCAGGCAGCAAGTTTTCAAGAGTTAATGAAAGCCAGGATACGTAATAACAGGCACATAGTGCCTGTTGGTAAGTATAGGACAAAGAGAGAATATTTTACATTGGATGAAGTGGATGTTGAGGACAGGACAGTAAGTGTAAGAGTCGATATTAATACGACTTTGACGCGAGGCGGGAAGGTCACAACTAATAATAGAATCAAGGCGGCGGCTGTAACATTGAAAGAACTGTCTGATAGAGGAGCCAAAACAGTTGTTATGGGTCATCAGGGCAGACCGGGTGATAAGGATTATCTTGAAACTATGGAACAGCATGCGGCGGTTTTAAAACAGGAAATGGAAGCGATAGATCCTGAAAGCGGAAGGAAATATGATGTGATAGTTATAGATGACCTGTTTGGGGATACAGCTAAAGATGCCATTCGTAATCTTAAGCCCGGGCAGATATTGATACTGAAAAATGTTCGTTCCTGGAAAGGAGAACAGGCGAAAGGTGTTGATCATTCTCTTGGTGAGCTTGTCGAGAATTTGCAGCCGTTGATCGACATACATGTAATAGACGGCTTTTCAGTTGCTCACAGGGCAGCGGCGAGTGTTGTCGGGTTTACCGGAGTGCCTAATGTTGCAGGACGTCTTATGGAAAAGGAGCTTACGGGGTTAGGTAAAGCTACCGAGGAGATAGAACAACCTTATGTTATGGCGCTCGGAGGAATAAAAATAGACGATTATCTGGATCTTATGGAAAGGGCATTGAGCGAAAACTGGGTAAGCACTATCATAACCGGTGGTGGCTTGGCGAATGTGCTTTTAATGGCAAGGGGTATAGATATAGGTGAAGCGAACGTGGCATTCTTAAGAAGTAAGATGGACCTGGACGCTGCGCTGGCTAAGATAAAAGAGTTGGATAGCACATATAAGGGGAAATTTATGGCTCCTGTTGACGTTGTGGTAAAAGGGCCAGACGGTGTTAAGGTAGTTAAGGTCGAGGAATTAGCCGGGACAGACCTGGTGCTCTATGATATAGGCCCTGAAACTGTTGGAAGATATCTGGGGGCTGTTGATACCGCAAAGACGATATATATTAAGGGCCCTTTAGGGGCGTTTGACATCGATGATGCATACGCGGAAGGGACGAGAATTGTTTTCGGAAGGATCTCCGAGAGGTCTGAGGAAGGAGATCTGTTCTCATTCGGAGGAGGAGGAGATACGGATAAGGCCTTGGATATTTTTGGAGATAGATTCAGTTATCAGACGCTTGCCGGAGGAGCTACATTGCAGTATTTAGCGGGTCAAAAGCCCCTCCCCGCGGTTCAGTCTTTAAAAAAGGCCACCGAAAAAGGGCTTGCTTGGAACATGTTTAATATGCCGCCTGGCGAACAGGAATCTGAAGAGAGTGAAGCTCCAGTTTCGGATGTTATTATAGACAAGGCCGCTATGGAGATCGCGGCTGACGCGGAATCTAACAAGATGGTTTTTATTGTGCCGCAGAGTTTTGCTGGCAAGAAAGAATGCGGAAAATTCATTAATGAAGTTTTTGGAAAAGGATCTGTTTCTGCCGGTAATATCGAATTTGTTCAATATAACCAGTATACTGATATAGGCAGGTTACATGAAATTGTAGCCAGATATAAAGGGGCGAAGATAGGTTTGCTCACAACGGATTTGACCTATTCTGTTTTGAAGGAAATAGTAGATGCCAATCCACAGGTTTTTGCGGATGTATTGCCCATGAATTTCAGCATGCAGGGTATCCCTGGCAGGGGAGAGAGACACGATTCTTTTGTGAGAGGAGTCTTAGAAACTATATTGTTGGCAAGGACCCTTCCTTCCGAAGAATATCGGGATAGATCCGGTTATACCGTATTGAAAGCTATCCTTTCAGAATATCTCAGTGGATCCGCTGATGTGGATGAGTACATAGCAAATCTGGTAGATTCTGGAAAAACCGTTAATGAAAGGTTCAGCTATGTTATCGGCCACGTTCTAAGGCCTATAGTTCCGATGGACATACAAGGACTTGATAATATTCTCAAGGTGCTTACGGCGGCCTAATTGCTCTGTTTTGAGGGCTTTGGTTTTTACCCGGCACCTCCACCATTTAAAAATAGAAGCTCCAAGTCGTTGAAGCATAACGGCTTGGGGCTTTTTGTTTTTTAGCCATGGAATATGTTATAATGATTCGAATAAGGAGGGGCAATGGCCAGGCAAAAAATTCTTATAGTCGAAGATGAAAAAGATATAGCTGAAATGATAGAGTATAACCTGAAAAAAGAAGGGTATACGACATTTGCCGTTCTAAATGGAGAAGAAGCAATATCTTTGGCAAAAAAGGAGCGTCCGGATTTAGTCCTCTTAGATCTGATGCTGCCGGATATTGACGGGTTTGAGGTTTGCAAACGCCTGAAAAAGAATGCGGTAACAGGACAGATACCCATTATTATGCTTACTGCCAAATCACAGGAAGTGGACAAGGTTACCGGGTTAGAACTGGGAGCTGATGATTATGTGACAAAGCCGTTCAGCCCCAGAGAACTAATCGCAAGAATAAAAGTGGTATTTAGAAGGAACGAACCTCTTTTGCTTCAGACAAAAATAGAGAGTGGAATTTTGCTCATAGATAGTATAAAGCACAAAGTGCTCGTAGACGATAAAGAGATCTCTCTTACGCATACGGAATTTAAATTATTGGAATTCATGGCGCACCAGCCGGGAGTAGTATTTTCTCGCGACAAACTTCTTGACGGAGTTTTTGGCTACGATTCAGCTGTTTATGACAGGACGATAGATGCCCATATTAAGTCGTTAAGAAAAAAGCTTGGTAAGGCAAGGGAGTACGTTGAAACCGTAAGGGGAACAGGGTACAGGTTCAAGGAGCTATAAGTATATGAAGAACAGGATAATCTGGAAATTCTGGGGTGCGAACATTTTTTTGATATTGATCGCGGTTCTTGTGTTGAATTTCTTCGTCAGATCACGATTGCTGGATTATTATGAAAAAAGGATCTCGGACGATGTCGCTAGTAACGCACTCCTTGCGGGCGATATTTTAAGCGATGACCTGTCCGGCAATAACCAGGACTCTGTCCAGGAAAAAACGGAATATATAGCTGAAAAACTTGGGCTAAGGGTAACGGTAGTAGATAGAACTGGTAAGGTTCTTGGCGATTCAGAGAAAAACCCTGTCTTGATGGAAAGCCATATTGATAGGGAAGAAGTCGCAGCTGCTGTTGATGCCGGCTTGGGCGAAAGTGTGCGTATGAGCAACACTTTGGGGCTAAGCATGAAATACTTGGCCGTAGCGATTGAAAAAAATGGCGAGGTTATAGGTGTCGTAAGGCTAGCGCTGCCACTTACAGCGCTAGAACAAGAAGTAGGGGTTCTAAACAAAATATTTATTGTAGGAGGCATATTGGCGATAGTTGTGACTCTTCTGATAGGATATTTTATATCGAAGAACATCACTCTACCCATTCATAAGATGAGTGAAACGGCTAATAGCATTGCAAAGGGAAATTTCAGTAAGAGAGTTGATTTAACTACAACTGATGAGCTTGGTGGTCTGGCCAAAGCGTTTAACCACATGGCTGATGAATTGCAGAATAAGATAGATAGTCTGAAAAAGAATGATCAAATCAGGACAGATTTTGTTGCGAATGTATCACATGAGCTGAAGACCCCGCTTACTTCCATTAAGGGATTCATCGAAACACTGGAAGATGGGGCGATAGATGATAAAGAAAATGCCAAAAGATTTCTTTCAATTATGGGAAAACATGCTGACAGACTCAGCAATATAGTAAATGACCTGCTTACTCTTGCCGCAATAGAACAACCGAAGGATGGAATTGAGAAAGTTACATTTGATGTTAAATGCTTGCTGGATGAAGTTGTCTGGGGGTTCGGCCACGCACTTTCTATGAAGAAACAGAAGTTAAACGTTGGTTATAAGGGCGACCATTTTAACATCAGAGGAGATAAAGACAAGATTGAACAGGTTATGGTTAATCTGATTGACAACGCCATAAAGTATACCGGACAGTCCGGGGAGATCAGAGTTTCTCTTTTTGAAGAGAAGGACAATGTTATGGTAACAGTTGAGGATAACGGCGCCGGCATATCAAAAGAGCATTTGGACAGAATTTTTGAAAGGTTCTACAGAGTCGACAAGTCTCGTTCCCGGGAGCTTGGAGGAACAGGACTGGGATTGGCTATAGTGAAACACATAGTGAAGCTTCATAAGGGCCATATTGATATTGATAGCGAGGCCGGCAAAGGAACAAAGGTTACGATCCTCCTTCCAAGATAACTGAAAGATCCGACGATGTTATCTTCATCAAATCTTCACAAGCTCTTCATATTCATTTCATATTAAAAATGTATAATTCAGATGTATTTTAAGTGTTATTCTGGTCTCAAAAATCTGGAGGATACATATTATGACAAAGGACCTTATATTCGGGCTAATAGGCGGTCTTGGTTTTTTCTTTTTCGGCATGCAGCTGATGTCAGAAGGATTGAAGAAGGTAGCGGGAGAGCGCCTCAAGAGCATTTTGCATTTGGCGACTAAAATTCCGATAGTAGGCGTTTTAGTGGGAGCTGTTGTAACTTGTTTAATACAATCTTCCAGTGCGACTACAGTTATGGTAGTAGGCTTTGTCAACGCCGGGCTTCTTGTTTTAAAGCAAGCGATAAGTGTTATAATCGGCGCCAATATAGGGACGACGTTTACGGCATGGCTTGTATCTTCCATGTCAGTTTTTAAGGTTACTCATTATGCCCTTCCGGCTGCAGGGATAGGAGTTGCTTTTATGAGCTTTGGCAGGACGAGGAAAGCGAGATTCTGGGGGCAGGTTATTCTGGGGTTTGGCCTTCTTTTTCTAGGGCTCTCTTTTATGAAAGATGCTGTTGTCCCTCTAAAAAACAGTGAACAGGTCAAAGATATGTTTGTAATGTTCAGCAATAATCCTTTGTTAGGGGTTCTTGCTGGTATTGTATTCACTGTTTTGCTTCAAAGTTCCAGTGCCACGATCGCTATTGTCCAGGTTCTGGCCTTTAGCGGTTTGATAAGTTTCCCGGCAGCTATTCCCATTATACTTGGAGATAATATAGGGACCACTATTACTGCTCAGATGGCAGCCCTCGGTACAAATCTGAACGCAAGGCGAACGGCAATGGCACATACATTGTTTAACGTTATAGGAGTCGCGTATATGCTGATTTTTGTATATACGGGATGGTTTGTAAAAAGCATAACGTTTCTTATCCCAGGAGAGATAACTGCCAGGAACATTATGTTTTATATTGCTGTCGCGCATAGTTCCTTTAATGTGATAAATACTTTGGTTTTTCTTCCATTCATTGGCGTGTTGGAGAAAACCAGTATATGGCTGGTTCCGAAGAGAAAAGGCGCAGTTGAGATGGGAACACAATATCTGGAAAAACACTTACTGGACACTCCTCCAATAGCAATTGAGCAGGCTCGAAAAGAAACTGTTTATATGTTGTCTTTGGCCTGTAAATCGGTTTCGACTTCAGCAAAGGGTTTTTTCGAGAATGACAGGAACGCTCTAAAACCGGTATCAAACCTGGAAAATGTGGTGGATAATCTTCAGACAGAGATAACCCAGTATCTTGTTGAGCTTTCTGAAAGAGAGATCCCAGAGGAAGAGTCGGAGGCATTGCCCGTGTTGATCCATAATGTTAATGATGCTGAAAGAATAGGAGATCATTCGGAGAATATTGTAGAACTTGCTGAGCGTAAAATGGAAGAGAAGCTTTTGTTTAGCGATGAAGCTATGAAGGATGCAGGTTTGATGTGGGACGAGCTCAACAGGATGATGATCGAAACGGAGGGAACCCTTAAGAATAATGATATCAAGACAGCAGAAAGTGTCCTTGAGCGGGAGGGGAAGATAAATCAGTTCCAGAAAGATCTTAAAGAACGACATGTCAGGCGGCTTAGCGATGGCAAGTGCGACACGCAATCAGGGATAGTTTTTATGGATTTTGTTGATAATCTTGAAAAGATAGGTGACCATCTGACAAATATCGCGGAAGGAGTAATAGGTGGTATGAGATGGCAAGGGGTAAAAGAAGTGAAAGTCGCAGCTTAACATGATTTTAGGTGGTATAATAGAGCCATTAACTGGTCTTAAAAAGGAGGCGGTTACGATATGAAAAAAATACTATCTATTTGTCTAATACTAATGTTGGTCAATACCAATGTAATGGCCGGAGAGGTCTATGATAATATTTATGAGAATGCTGAGATCAAGCATGAGGGTGTCCGGGAGATCTCTTATTCCCAATTCCTGGAGCTAAGGGATTCCGGGGAGCCATATGTGCTTCTGGATGTCCTTATGTTGGGCAGTTACTCAAGGGGGCATATACCCGGGGCGGAAAATTTCCCGGTACCAGAGATTATCGTTGAAAATGCTGAAAAAAGATTGAACAAGAATGCTAGTATAGTGGTCTATTGTGGAAGTTCCCATTGTATGGCAAGTGTTATGGCTGCTAAAAAACTTGGAGAGCTGGGGTATAAGAACATAGTTGATTTCAAGGGAGGCCTCCAGGAGTGGCAAGAAAAAGGGAATAAGCTGGTAAAATAACTTATAACTTAATCGAATGATAGATATCGCGATGGGATCGTGACGGAAGCTCCAATTCGTTATAATATAATGGGTTGGAGCTTTTTATTTTTAGAGTAGGTGCCCCCGGGTTCGGATGGTGCTTATTTATGCAAAAAACGTGTAAAAGAGTTGACATTTCGCTTAAATGCGTTAAAATATAGGAATATAAGTTAATATGAGTTAATGCGGGGGAAACAATAGGAGGGGTTAGGTGAGTAAAACCCAAATCTTGACTACACAAGAGTTAGCCGAGTATATGAAGTTAAACGAGAAAACTATACTCAAAATGGCTCAAAAGGGTGAACTTCCGGGTGTAAAAATAGGCAGCCAGTGGCGTTTCAATTTAGAAGCCATTGACCGATACCTTCAAAAAGATATTATGAAGGTCCCTGAAAATGAGATTTATGGTGCTTTAAATACGGCCGATTACCAGATACCTCTGTCCCGTCTTATGAGTATTTCCATGATAGAACTGGACCTTCAGGCAAAAGATAAAGAGGGGGTTCTTGACGAGATCGTAGACATTGCTTTTACGGCCGGAATAATAGATAACGCGGAAAGGCTTTTAGAAGAATTGAAGCTGAGAGAAGAGATGTTAAGTACGGCTGTCGGTAATGGTATAGCTATTCCGCATCCTAGACAGCCGGATCTGACCCTCTTTAAAAAACCCAATATTCTTATGGCAAGGGCCGGAAAGGGCGTGGAGTATTCTTCTCCGGACAAGAAAAAGGTGCATCTTATTTTTATGCCTTGTGCGCCGAATATGATGATACACCTCAGATTAATGGCAAAAATATCCAAGCTTCTGCATGTCGAAGGTGTTATTGATAAGTTTATGAATATGTCCTCGGGAGATGAGGTCATCCAGTTGCTTTTAGAAATGGAAAGAAAACATCTTTTTCCGTGGGAAGCAGTTTAAATAAGGGAGTTCTATTGTGGTGCTGCCCAAAGGCATAACAACAGCAGTAAAAGAAATCGATACATCGATAAAAACATATTAGTTTAAAACAAGAAGGGACATGTTTAAGGGGTTTATATGAACAGTATTTTACTGATAGGTATTGCAATATTTTTGGGAATAGCTGGCGGTAAAATATGCCAAAGGTTTAAAATACCTCAAGTGGTAGGTTATATTTTCATAGGCTTGATAGTCGGGAAATCCATTTTTCATATATTCGGAGATGTTGAGATACAGTCTCTTACACTTATTGTTAACTTTACCCTGGGAATAATAGGATTCATAATTGGTGCGGAATTAAAAAAAGATGTTTTTAAACGATACGGACTTTCGATATATTCTATTCTTCTTGGCGAAGGTATTCTGGCGTTTGTTTTTGTTGCAGCCATTGTTACACTGTTGACAGGAAAACTCTATTTGGGTTTATTGCTTGGAGCCATAGCTTCCGCGACCGATCCGGCATCAACCATCAATGTTCTTTGGGAGTATAAGGCGAAAGGACCTTTAACTACGACAGTAACATCCATAGTCGCGTTGGATGACGGCCTGGCTCTTATAATATACGGGATTGCCAGTGTTTTCGCAAAAGCGATGATAACAAAAAGCCACTTTTCCCTGATACATTCGATCGGCATTCCGGTCCTTGAAATAGTCTCTTGTGTTTTGATAGGGATTTTGATCGGATTAGTAGTGGTTAAAACGGTCGTTCACATAAAAGAGAAAGATCTGGCCATGGCGTTTGTCCTGTGTGTAGTCGCTATCGCTGTAGGACTTTCTATGGTGCTGCATCTGGATCTTATACTGACATCTATGGCGTTAGGAGCCACGATAATTAATCTCCTTCCGGACAAATCTGAAAAGTTGATTGCCAAGATCAAAGAAATGAGTGCTTCTCTATATATTCTGTTTTTCGTTGTTGTCGGGGCGCAGCTGGATATTTCTTTGATACTGAAAAGCGGCATGGTAGCGATAGCTTTGGTGTACATTATAGGGCGCAGTTTTGGCAAGGCAATTGGAGCAATGCTTGGCGGTGTCATAGCCAGGGCCAGGAAGAAAGTGACTCTTTATACCGGGATATGTCTTTTTACGCAGGGAGGTGTGGCCATGGGACTGGCCCTGTCAATAAACCACAATCTTACCATGATAGGTCCCGAAGGCAGAGATGTGGGGCTTATGATAATAAACATCGTGGTTACTACAACTTTTGTAGCCCAGGTTGTGGGACCCATGCTTGTGCGCTTTGGGATAATAAAGGCAGGTGAAGCATATAAAGATATCACAAAAGAGGACCTTATTGATTCTTTCCGGGTTACAGATCTTATGGAACATAAGTTCATATCAATTCAGGAACACGCCTCTCTTGCCGATGTAATAGATATACTGCATGAAGAAGAGTCGGATTATTTCCCGGTGGTAGATAAACAGAATTGCTTGACGGGGTTTATATCCCTCTATGAGATAAAACATGCTCTTCTTAATGCAGATATTAAAGATATGCTATTGGCCGGGGACATAGAGTCTTCCGCTAGATGGGTTGTTTCAAGAGACCAGCCGGTGAAAGAAGCCTTTGAGATATTTGAGGAAAGATATATAGAATGTTTGCCGGTCGTGGAAGATGCAAGTTCCAGAAAAGTTGTAGGTGTTCTTAATTACGCAAAAGCCAAGGAACTTCTTGATATACAATTATTGGAAAAACAGGCTGATGCCGAGAACATATAAAAGACTCTATAAGTTGAGCTATCATACGAATAGTGTTAAAGGGGGTAAATATGCTGGTAATAGTTATGCACAATAATAAGAATTATTTGGAGGCGCTTAAAACACTTTTGAGTAAAGAAAGCATATTAAATTCAACGATCATTGAGGAAAAGAATATAGGGAATAGGCTTATAGGCAATAATGAGAATTTTATATCCCAGACCGGCACGTTGCGTGCGGCTTATGACAAGGCACTGATCACGGCGGTCAGGGGTGAAGATCAAGTGCTGCAGGTCCAGAAGATGATAGAAGAGGATACGTCCTTAGCGCTATTGAATCTGGAGGATAAAGGATTTGTGTGCACGGTTCCTTTCTCGCAGCTTAGATCTCTTACTCTTGAGACCGTGAATATCGAAAAGGATCCGGAAATTGACGCGAAAGTATGTAACCTTTTGAGGAAGGAGAACATTCTGCTCGATCTGAGGTCCCAGGATCGCAGGGAGGCCATCTACGAGTTGGGTGAAGTGTTAAAAACATCGCAAAAGATATCCGCTTTTGACGGATTCATGGAAAAAGTTTTAGAGCGGGAAGAACTCAATACTACCGGCATAGGTGATGGGGTGGCTATCCCGCATGCCAGGACCGGTTCGGTCTCGGAGCTGGTAGTCGCGTTTGGGAGGTCTTCTTCCGGGGTGGGTTTTAGGTCTTTGGACGGGCAGCCCGCAAAACTGATATTTCTTATAGGTTCACCCGGAGGAGATAAAGCGGTAAAGTATTACCTGAAGATCTTAGCCCGTTTAGCGAAGCTTTTGCGTATCTCAGATTTTAGGGATGAGCTCGTCCGGGCAGAAACTCCCGAGGAAATATTGGAATGTTTTAAAAGAACCGCGCGAATCGTTAAATAAAGAGCAGATTTTTTTGAAATATCATGACAAGGGACTATAATAGATAACTTAAAGTAAGACGATAATTTAATGCGAGTAAATGAAGATGTGCGTTTAAGGGGGAGATCTGCATGATCGATATAAGTCGGTATTTAAACTCCGATACCATAGTGCCTGAATTGAAGGCTTCGACAAAAGAGGAGGCTATAAAGCTTCTTGTCGAAAAGATATACCAGGAAGCGGGTGCGGGAGCTATCCCCGTGTCGAAGGAAGAAACATATAATTCCGTTATAAAGAGGGAGTCGCTCCAGAGTACTGGAATAGGGCATGAATTGGCATTTCCCCATGCCAGGATAGAAAAATGGGGAGAGTTCCGTATGGCCATGGGGGTATTAACCGAGACTGTGGATTTTAACTCTTTGGACGACAAGCCCGTCAAGTTCGTGTTCCTCATGATATCTTCAACGGAACAGCCATATATGATACTTCAGTCCATGTCCGCTATCATCCGGTTCATCGGAGATATGGGACCGGAGGGGGATGTCCTGAGTGATCCAGAAAAGATAACCAGGATATTCGACACTATGCAGGAAAAGGAAATAGAGGCCACGGAACAGGTCCTTGCCCGCGATATAGTCCGACCGGTAAAGGAAGTTGTTACATTAAAGACTTCCATTGAAGAAGTTACCGAGAAGATGCATCTTAAACGGATCAGTATATTGCCTGTAGTCGATGACAATAACAGGTTTTACGGAGAAATATCCTGCTATGATATTTTCACGTTTGGCATGCCTGATTTTTTCAGGCAGCTGCAGACTGTTTCTTTTATAAAACACATAGACCCGTTAGAGAAATATTTCAATATTAAAAAGGGGATAAAAGTCAAAGACCTTGGCCTTAAAAGGGGCAGTGGAATAAAAAAAGACAGCACTCTTCTTGAAATAATTTTTGAGATGGCCGTAAAGAGAAAAACAAAATTATTCATAGTGGAAGACGACGGCACATTGATAGGAGTTATAGACAGGTTCAGCATAATCGATAAAATATTGTTTTTTTAAGAAAGGACGAGTTCGAAATGAAAGCCATGTTATCTATAGCGATCTTTGCGATATCTTATTACTTTATAGCGTCAGAAAAGGTAAATAAGACCATTAGTGCTATCCTAGGGGCTTCATTAGTGCTTTTTCTGGGGCTGGTTTCTTTTGAGCAAGCGGTCCTGGCGATAGATTTCAACGTTGTGTTCCTTCTCGTGGGAATGATGACGAGCGTGCATATACTCGCTAAAACCGGATTCTTTGAATGGGTAGCGATCAGCATGGCAAAATTCGCTAAAGGAGATCCATGGCATATTATGGTCCTTCTTCTTATCGCAACGGCGATCCTTTCGGCTTTTTTGGATAATGTTACGACCATTATCATGCTTGTTCCCGTAACTATCTTGATAACTCAAATACTGGAAATATCGCCGGTTCCTTTTGTTATTTTGGAGGCGATAGTATCGAACATAGGAGGGACGGCAACCCTGATAGGGGATCCCCCGAATATTGTTATAGGCTCCCAGGCGGGACTTTCATTTAATAGTTTCCTGGCCAATTTAGGGCCCGTAATAATTGTCGTTTTCTTTGTTTTTCTGGCAACCACATTTTTTATTTTCCACAAAAAGTTTCATGTTTCAGAAGAAATGAAAGCAAGAGTGATGCATGCCATTCCCCACCTGGCTATAGTGGACAAAAAAATGATGATCCGTTCGCTTTCGATCTTTGCGCTGATCTTTATTGGTTTTTTTATGCATAACATCCTGCATGTAGAGGCCGGTGTAATAGCTCTGGGAGGAAGCATGCTGATGCTTCTTGTTTGCCGTTCGGAAAGCGATGACGCCCTCATGAGCGTTGAGTGGGGGGTAGTGTTCTTTTTTGTAGGCATGTTCATAATGATAGGGGCGTTAGAGGCGAACGGGGTCATGGAATGGATAGGGTATCATATTATTCACTTAGCGGGGAACAATCTTTTTCTTGTATGTATCGTGGTCTTGTGGGGGTCCGCTATATTTTCATCGCTCCTGGATAACATACCTTTTGTGATCACGATGGTGCCGCTTGTAAAGCAATTTATCATTTACTTTTCACAGGCATCGGGAATAGTCGATCCTGTGGTGATACATATGGAGATCGCCCAGCCGCTCTGGTGGTCTCTTGCGTTGGGCGCCTGTCTTGGTGGCAACGGTACTCTCATCGGAGCTTCCGCCAATATCGTAATGGCCCGCATAAGCGAAAAAAACAATTATCCTATTAACTTTATGAGGTTTTCCAAATACGGGTTTGGGTTTATGATCCAGTCGATGGTTATCTGTACGGCATATATTTGGTTAAGATATTTTATGGGAAAATAATCGTATGTAAAATTTCTCAGTTTTTGCTTTCTATTTTTAAGGTGGTATAATATATGCATATAAAGAGCTTTTTATCGGGACTGATTGTAGGAAAAAGGAGATCTCTATGAAGAAAAAAATTATATTTTGTGTGATCGTATCATTGTTTTTCACGGCAGTAGCTTTTGCTGATTCAGCGGCAGTCCTGGACACGAAGTCTCGAGCCACATTGAAACTCTTTGAAGAGAATAAGGGGTCGAGCAAGATATTGGATGAAGCCAAAGGGCTTCTTGTTTTTCCCAGTGTTAAAAAGATAGGTATGGGGTTGGGCGCCGAGTATGGAGAAGGAGTGCTTCTGGTGAATGACAAGGCAGTAGATTGCTACAATACTATCGCCGGGTCAATAGGGTTCCAGTTAGGGGTCCAGGCAAAATCAATTATTCTGGCATTCATGACGGATGAGGCTCTCAAGAACTTTCAAAATGCTTCCGGGTGGAAGATCGGCGTTGATGCTTCCGTGGCGGTCATTGTTATAGGCGCCGGTGGAAGCATAGATACCACAGCTACCAATAAGCCCATTCTGGCTTTTGTTTTCGACCAGAAAGGTCTTATGTACAACCTGACACTCGAAGGGGCAAAGATCTCGAAGATCAACAAGAAGTAACATCCTCCGGTGGCGCGAGTTTATGTCAGGTATTCTACTTCCGGTGTTACATTTTGCGCCTGAGCTAAAGCTTCAGTCTCGGCGAGTTTTTCGGGTGTGACAGTTTGAGAACCTTCCATAGAGGCCGTCGAAGCTCCAAAAAGATTTCCGGTATGCACAGCCTCTTCAAATGACTTTCCATTAGAAAGAGCGTAAATAAATCCCGCTTTAAGTGAATCTCCGGCGGCTATATGACATGCCTGTTTTATCTTGATGCCTTTTTCTCTGATGATCTTATCTCGCATAACGAGCATCAATCCGTCTTTATCCATTGAAACTAGTACTCCCAGAAGATTATATTTGCTCCTCAATTTTAATGCGTATTTTTTAACATCTTCTTCGGTGATCGTAATTTCGTCAAGAATACCGGTTTCCATTAAACCGCTTGAGACCAGGATCTGTATGAATTCTTCCAGATTAGGTTTAATTATATCCTGAGGAGAGTCTCTGTGAACGTCCAGCACTGACAGAGCTTCTTCCGGGCCGGACATATACTTGAAATCGATCAGAAATTCCACTTTGCCTTTATATTTATTCTCCACTTGTTTTACGAGCGTTGCGTAATAGGCAAGATCCCGGTTATATCGTATGGGCCCGCCTGCCGAAAGGACCATCCAAATAGTGTCGGATCCTCCTTTGAACATCTCTTCAAGCATTGACAGGGTTTCCTGATTGATCTTCTCTACGGTTTCTTCCGATAGTTCATCGGACCATCCGAACATTACGGGCAGGGGACTGCCGTCGATCATGTTTAAGATCGCTACCTGTTGGTCTTCTTGAGGGTCACGGATCAGGGAGGGGATTATATTATCATTTAAAAAATTCCTTTCCCAGACATTAGTAGTTTTCTCTCCAGCTTTTCCTGCCAGTGCTACAAGCGCGATATTTTCATTGAAGTCGCTGAACACCTTTGATACGTTGACCTGGTCTCCTCCTGAATGCATATGGCATTCGACCAGCTTGAGGGTGCCATTCGGTTCAGTTTTCCATTTGATCGTAATATCAAGGGGGCCGGCGTGATTTATCGCCAGCACCTTAGTATTCGGCAAAGATTCCTTTCCCCCTGTATCCTCGTATTTTTTTATACCTCTAGCGGCAGTCACGGCTGTTATAACGTGACGGGCAATTGCACGATTTATATGCCTTTTTTCTTTGTCAGGCATGTGTTTATAGCGATGCTCTATGGCATCTATTAAAGAAGGCCCGGTAAGCTTGTTTATGCCAAGATTTTTTGATAATATGCCCTTAATGTCCATTGATAAAGTTCTCCTTGTGATATTGCTGTAGTTTCTTGTCTAAAAGCTCCTGCCGTGAAGGAAGATAAGCACCATCATTTTACTTCATTCAGGATTTACAGTACATAGTTTTTTTGTGAGGAGGGAAGACTATCAGTTCTGAGGTTGGTTAGATAAGTGAAAGCTCGGTTAGTCAAAAATTTTATTGTCATTTTCAGGCACAGATGGTACACTAATCCCTCATTAAATGTACTGCCGGAATAGTCGAGAGCGGGACGGTTTCCCGCACCACAGTAAAAATCAAATCCCTGTCGGGGAAAAAGGAGTGTGTTCAAAATGGAGAAGAAGATTCTATTTGTCTCTGATTTTGACAAGACACTTTCTACGGGAGATATAGGGTATATCTTAAGCGCAAAGCTGGGGATAACTGCCGAGCAATTCGACCTTAAAATAGCAGACATCCAACGTAAAAATATAGTGCAACTGGGTGGGGAGCTCGCACATTTGATAATTCGGGATCCTGATTATGTCGGAAAAGTGAGCAAGGACCTTCTTTATGAGGTTGGGGAAGAGGTTGAGCTGAAAAAGGGTGTTCCCGAGTTGATGAAGATCCTGGCTGAAGGAATTGACGGGTGCCAGTTTAGCACATATATACTGTCCGCGGCGCCTGCAGAGTGTGTTGAGAAAGCAATGGAAGGCATCTTTCCGATAGAAAACATCTACGGCACGACTTTTATCTATGATGAAAACGGAATTGTTCAGGACGTTGACAGGACTAATGCCGGGCATGCAAAAGTATCCACCCTCGATATGTTAAAGCAAAAAGAAAATGTTACAAGGTATGCCATAATATATGTAGGAGATGGTTCAAGTGACGTTCATGTTATGCTGCATCTTAAGTCCTATCAGGGGTATACAATAACCGTTTCACCGGCGCCCTATATGGGGCATATTTGCCGCAGAAGTGTAATCTCCGACAATGCCCTTTCTATCTTAGTTCCTATACTTCAGGATCTCTTGAAGTTCGATGAAGGTAAGGTACGGAAATTTTTTGAAGATAGAAAGCATGTAATTTTAGAGTGGAATAGGGCTGACACAGAGTGGTTAGACATAGACTAATTAAAAAAATATGTAGAAAGAGGTGGTAGAAGTGAGTACAAATTTGGAGGGTTTAAACGTGAAGACAAGTAAATATCCTATATGCAAGAGGTATGAGGGCAATCCTATCCTGACGGGCAAGGATTTTCCGGTTGAAGCTGATATCAAGAATGTTTTTAATTCCGGAATAGTTAAGTTTAATGACAAATATATAATGGTGTGCCGGGTTGAGGATTCCGCTTTGGTTGACCGTTTTTGGATCGCCGAGAGCGCGGACGGTTATGATTTTACGCCATGGCCGGAACCGGTAGAGATGCCCACTGATAATCCTGAATTCAAGGAGTATACCACCGGGATGTATTACGATCCTCGAGTGACTAAGATAGGGGATGAATATTATATAGTCCACGCCGCGCATTCAGGTCATACCTGCAGGCTTAGCCTGGTGAAGACGGACGACTTTAAGAAGTTTGAGTGGAAAGGGTTTATTACCGAAACGGATAACCGCAACGGTGTGCTTTTTCCGGAAAAGATCAACGGATTGTACGCGCGTCTTGATCGCCCCAATACCGGAGACGGTACAGGAGATCTATGGGTGTCTTATTCTCCTGATCTTGTTTTCTGGGGAAAGAGCAGCTGCGTTTTCAGGAACTATGAGGGAATACGATGGGCCTGGACAAAGATCGGTCCGGGAGCCGCCCCTATTAAGACCGACGAGGGATGGCTCAATATTTTTCATGGAGTCCGTACCCAGTGTAAACAGCATTTTGTTTATCAGTTAGGCGTGTGTCTTCTGGATTTGGAGGATCCGTCAAAAGTTATAGCCATGAGCGAAAAAGCTATATTGATACCGGAGGAGGAATACGAGCTTTCGGGACAAACTCCCAGCGTGGTGTTCACCTGCGGGGCCGTGGTAGAAGATGACGGCGAGATCAAACTTTATTACGGCGGTGCTGATACGGTTCAATGCGTAGCTACCACAACCGTAGACCGTCTTATAGATGCATGTCATAATCGCTAAATTTTGATTTTTTTCAAAGGAAAAAGGAGGTAGCGGAGTGCGAGAAGCTGAAGTAATTAATGATGTTGAGAAGAAGACCTGGGGAGATCATCTTCCGTTTTCTGTCAAGGCATTCTATGCTCTTGGAACGGGAGTTGATATGTGGGGGCTCTGGTTATACCCCTCTGTCGCTTTTGCGCTTTTTAACATGTATTTGGGGGTTTCACCATGGCTTGTGGGTTTGGCGCTTACTTTGATCAGGGTCTTTGATGCCATTGTTGACCCTGTAGTGGGGTGGATATCGGACAATATACGTACCAGACATGGCCGCCGGCGTCCTTTTATTTTGATAGCCGGTATTTTAAGTGGTGTTATGCTGCCGATCTTATTTTGGATATCGCCGGGATGGGCGAATGTAAAATTCCTCGGTGTATCCGTGATATTCTGGTATATGATAGCGTCTAATATGATCTACATTCCGATAATCAGTTCTTTTACTGTGCCTTACTACAGTTTGAGTAATGAAATGACCCCTGATTATGAAGAACGTACTTCTATTATGGCCTATCGAAGCATGGCCCAAAAGATCTTTGAATTGGGTAATTTTTACGCGCTCAGGTTTACTAACCTGGCCTGGTTCCTTATTCCGGGAACGGGGGAAAAGAACGTGCTTCTGGGGTTAAAGGTTTATTCATCACTATTGGGTCTGGTAATGGCTGTTTTTGCTATAATCATTTTCTTTAAAACAAAAGAACGTTACTATGAGAAAGTGGTTGTGAACGTTAAGGAGCGAATTTCCCTTCTTAGCTCGTATGGTGAGACTCTGAAGTGTAAGCCGTTCCGCCAAATGGTAGTTGTGGGTGCTTCCTTCATTATAGGTACCAGCATGGTGGGTTCGCTTGGTTATTATGCCACGGTTTTTTATGTTGCCCAGGGAGACAAGATCGTCGGAGATAACTGGCAGTTTTGGATGGGTGTGGCTTTTATGCTTGGAGGCGTTATAGGCGTTCCGCTGCTTTCTACGGTTGCGCATCACATAGGTAAACGAAAGGCGGTAGTGACAGCCTGTCTTATAGGTATAGTGGGTTATGGCGGATCCTGGTTCCTCTATACGCCGGATATTATTTGGCTGCAAACGGTCGCGTCGGGTCTGATGGGAGCGGCTGCGGCTTCTCTCTGGATGCTGCATAGTTCGATCGGTGCCGATATTATTGACTACGATGAGCTTAATACATATGAAAGAAGAGAAGGTTCTTTTACCGCCTGTGCTTCATACATTCTTAAGCTTGGAAATTCATTGGGGTATTTTTTCTCAGGGCTTATTTTGTCTTGGGTAGGGTTTACCTGGGATCGTACGGTGCAGCTGCCTGAGACCATATTGGGGATACGTGCCAGTCTGGCCTTCCTGCCTATCGCGGGTATGCTCTTAGCGATTATTTTTGTTTTGCGGATGCCGCTTACAAAACATAAAACCCTGGAAATCCGTAAGCAGCTTGAAGAGCGAAGAGGAGAGGTATAGGAGAGGAGTAAAGACTGCGCGTACATGATTTAATAACAAAAGCTCCAAACCGCTATCAGATGACGGTTTGGGGCTTTTTGTTTTTATGGTAGGCTCGTTGAGAGTCACATCGTAGCCGTTTTTATAGTGTATATTTTTCGGTTAAGGAGAGGAAGTTTTCATATGTATAATATTGGTTTTTACCGGTAATAGTGATATAATTAATCAACTTTGTTAGTGACAAAATCAGGACCCAAACGTTCTGGTGAAATGGAAAGATCCGTTTTATGAAGAAAAATATAAAGCTTACCATAATTACTATCCTATTTTTACCATTTTTTAGCTTAAGTCCTGTAGCTTACGCGGCGGAAGTCTATTACCTCGGAGGGGGAGGGATCGGTTCCGAAGGGACAGGTGCTAAAAATAAGCAATTTACCCTGGAAGATCGAGTAGATGACTTGTTGGATTTTAAGTCCTACGGAGAATATGGCCCCGAACGTTCCGGACGTATTTCGGGGAATATATTCCAGGAGGTCAACTGGAACAGTGTTTCCGGAAACGGCAGTAAATCGTTTTTACGGAAAGGCGTTTATCAGCTTACCGAACTTAACCTCAATGTACAGGAGCGCTTATGGTCGGATTATAATCTTGAGAGCCAGTTTTTCTTTCGCAAAACCGATGATAGGCGGATAGAACCCAGAAAAGATATCAGACTGAAGCAGTTTGATGTTAAAGTCTACAATGAAGATAACCTGGTGCAGTTCGGGGATTTTTATGGAGATTTCAGCCAGTTCGTTCTTGGCTCAAGCCTGGAAGGTTTTAATGTAGAGCTAAGTCATAATAAGAGCCAGAGATATAAGATGGTGGCGGCCAGAAGGCATGAGGCTGATGACGCGGCTGACCTTTATGCAAGATATGTGTTCGGGGGAAAGGCAGAGTATGTTTTTCGGGATGAAAGTGATTTTCCTCTTTTTAGGATAGGTGTTCAGGCGGTCACTTCCCAGGATGACAGCGGAAGTATAGACAAGGTCACCTCTGCTGAGGATATGAATAATTCAGTGGTGAGTTTGGATGGAGAAATAAGACCGGCCAAGGATTTTTCCGTAGTGTATGAACTCGCCCAGAGCGTCGCCCGTAACGATCAAAAAGACAGGACCGAAGATCTGCGCAGCGGGATAGCTTTTCGCATACAACCCACCTTAAAGATAGATGACTTTAAGTTTAAATACCTGTATTACTATGTCACTCCAAAATTTTATACGGATGCCGGATCTGCCATGTCCGATAAAGAACAGCATCAGTTCACGGCCGACTGGAGAATGAATAAGTATCTTACGCTTTCTTTTATTGAAAACCTGTACTGGGATCATTTGAAGGGAAGTTCCAGAAATCTGAGGACCATAAACGACCAGAAATATATGACGGCCTACTTTAGACCATTCACGGATAGTTCAAGTTTTGCGATCAGGTCATATGTTAACCTGCTCAATGTGAGTTCTGACGATATAAACGATTCTCTCAAGTCCAAGACCAATACTTACGGCGTTTCCGTTAATGACAGTCTTATGAATGGCAGGATAACTTATGGCACGGGATACGAATACAGGCAGTATATAGATCTGGCGAACAGTCTCACGGGGTCGGATATCTACAACCGCATTAATGGCAATATAGGGATAGAAACCGAACTTTTCGGAAGAAGGTTTTACTTCTCAGATGATATATCATTGGATTTTCGCGCCACTAAAACAGATACTAATCCCGAAGTCACTGTTGGTAACTCGTTTTTTGGTACTTATGAGTTCCATAAACTTTGCACTTTCAGGTTTGGTAACAATGTTCAGCATACCGATGCGGCGGGACCTTCCAGCAACTTTACCAATACGAAGAATTACGGAGAATTTATCTTCCAATTTAAAGACAAACGGTCTCCGCGCATTACCTTTAGACTGGAAGAGAATGTTTATAAGCATGAGGACAGTTCGCAGAATTATACGGAGGACCGGGCTACAGTCAGGGTCTCAAGTAATTTCTAGAACGGGAGGATATATGAAAAAAATATACTTAGGTTGTATTGTCGTAATTGCTGTTGTGGCCGGAGGGATCGTGCTTCCCAAAGGGGTCGAGGCCGTACGCGTTAAAGATGACGGAGTATCCGAGAGACAGCTTGCTGATGAACTGGTGGGGTCGACATTAAACGCCTATAGGAATTTTTCAATACCTCGTTTTATGAGTATATTTTCGGATGATTTTTCGCCCGATCGTATGCAGCTCATAAACAACATAGATAGTTCTTACTCCAAAATAATAGTAGTTGATATAGAGTATTTTATAAATAAAGTGATGCGTGATAACGGGATCCTTGCAGTTACATTCAAGTGGCAGAAAAGGGTGCAGCAGAGGAATATAGGACAGTTGGTTCTCACTGAGGGTAACGCTACTTTTGTTTTTGAGGAGCAGGATGGGTCCTGGAAAATAATCCGCATAAAAGGGAACAATCCGTTAATGTAAAGACCTAAATGGAAATGAAAAATAAACAAGAAGGAATTAGGATGAAAGCGTTAAAAAAAATATCGGTGATATGCATGTTGTCCATAGCGCTGTTCTTTTTTATGACGGGCGAAGCTGTCGCGATCTCAAAACAAGACGTAGCTAAAACCGGAGAGGTAGTAGCCCATCTGGGCATAAATTTCATGGAAAACACCATGGATATAGACACCCAGAAAGAGACAAAAGAGGAAAAGGAAGAGGCTTTTATATGGTACTTTCTGGAAAGATGTACGGATCTTGGCATATCGACTATGAAGGATGTCGACGCGAAATCCATTTTCGGCATGGGGCAGGGAGCTTTACAGAAAAAGTATGATAATTACAAGTCCGTGTACAAGGCCTTGTCGAAAAGCGGTGATATGATCACCATGGTACTTGAAGGGGATTATGATGAGGCAGCGATAAGGGCGCTTTATGTCGCGGCAGAGGTTTCCAAGCATCCCGTGGCTAAACTTGTATGCGCTGCAGCGGCATATACGCTGGAAACCCAGAAAGAGGTGTGGGATCTGCAGGCCGCTACCGATGTAGAGGTGATATATCAAAAGGTTTCCAGAGACGCGAAGCTGTTCAAAACGGCCAATCTGAATGCCGACCAGCCTCCGCTTATTCCAGAGACAAAGGAGATGGCGGAATATTTTACCGGGAAATATGTATTTACGGATGAGGACACCCGGCAGTATGTGAAGTCATATATAAAGACGGTGCTCGACGACGACTGGCCGGAGCAGACATGGTCAGACTGGGCTTATAGCTGGTTCGCTATAGGTTCCGGGGTAGATACCCGAAAAGCCGATGATGCGGCGGCTCTTGAGAATGAGTACGACTATATCAGGGACTGTATTCTCAAGCTGATCAAGGATGTAAACAAGCAGGCGCAGCTGGCATGGGCCCAGACGCGGCTGAGGCAGGGGCAGTCGGAGTTCAACGAGTATCTAAAGAACGTGGCGCTTATCGACGGAGATTTCCAGCGCGTACTGGCGGAGTATAAATCCAGGGAAAAACTCGCCCTGGAGGTGCCCGAGTGGAAGAAATGGCTTGCCGAAAGTCCCGGAGAACTGGCTAAAGCGCGGAAACTCCTCGAGGATCCTAAAATGATAAGAAAGGCCCAGGCTATTTCTAAGGAGGGGAATCGTCGGATGATGCGCTCGGTAAGCGGTGCACATGTTGTTGGCGAAATGGCGTTGTGGAAAGACCTAAAGGTCCAGAGGCAGGCTTGGTGGGACTTTGAAGATGAGCTCGAAAGAACTATAGAAAGCAATCAGGGAAAAGTGGTGGCTGATCCGGGTGTTGTCTATGTGACCGAATTTGAGGTGGAAGACGCTGCCGATGCGAAAGATTTCTACGCCCAGCATTTTAAGCCTCTGATAGAACCTTTTTACGATTGGAATCCAACTGAGGACGACACCAAAGGCGACCTGATGTATTATCTTAACGAGGGAAAATTCTCCGAGGCCAGGGGGATTGTCGCGGAATGGTCAGGCCAGGAGGGTATTAGAAATTATTACATCGGTGGAGGCAAGCTTATGACGCCGCTAAAAGAGACGCAAGATAAGCTGGATAAGAGTTATGATGACAGGATAGCGGAACTGAAGAAAGAAGAAAAAATGCTGGTGAAGGAATATTATGATATCAGAAAAAGGTACCTGAAGGCGCTTAGTGACAACAAGGCCCCCGAGGAGATAGGCCCCCGCACCCCGCCAGATCAGGCGGCAAGGCATAAGCAGGTACTGAACGCTTTCATTCCGCAGTTCCAGAGTAACATGGACAAGAAGAAGGTGACCAAGGAATTACTGGAAAAGGAGAACAGGCAAAAATCCATATGTTTTGAGGCTTATAATATGGCCCGGGAGGTTGTAGCTGTGCTTCATTTTAATGACAAGGCGAAGATAGAAGTGCTTGTAGCCGATTGCATGACGATGATAGAAGAATTCGAACATCTCAGGGATACCCGCAGGGACCAGTATAATCAGTTTATAGGAAATGTGAACGAGATAGAAAATGATCTTCCCATGAAGGAAGTGTCAGGAAAGGCTACCGCTTACAGCTATTCGATGGATGAAACGGTGGAAAGGGCTATGACCACCATGACCTCTGCCATAGCGAAGATCGAGTCTGACAAGTATGCGGCAAACTATCCTTTTACGGAGTCAAAGGATCTTGGCAGCCTTTTGGGGGATATGCAGTCGAGAGCCGATGCCATAAGGAACGGCATAACGACCGAAAATGTTGAAATAAGGTCCGTTATTCAGAATTACCAGGCCTGGTTCGAGGGATGGGACATGGCTATAAAAAGATGGCAGGAGCTTCCCGAACCTACGTCCCGTGAGATCCTGGAAATTAAGGTATTGGTGGGAGAGGAAGAGGCCAAAGCGATAAGTGATGGCACGCGGCAGCTGGACATGGCCGCGAAAGGTGTGTCCAAGCTCAAACCCAGGATGGAAGGGGATATAGAGGCATATCTGAGGGTAGCCCATTCGGACACCCTTGCCCGGCAGAATGACGCCGACTGGCTCGAGTCTAAGATACGTGAGATAAGGTGGTTCTTGGATGACCAGGTAAAGAAAAAAATAATAAAGGATATTGGGGATGGTTATTCTCCGAACTATGTGCTTGTGTTCAAGGAAGAGGAAGGCATGGCCATAGCGTACACACCCTACAAGCACTACATGCTCAAGAGCGACCTCGACAGCTATCTCCAGAAGGTGCAAAGCGGTTGGAATAGTTATCCCGCGTATCAGTATATCAGGCAGAGCGCGCCTAAGGTTTACGAGCAGCTCAAAAAGATACTTGTCCTCTCTGATGTCAGTCCGGCGCCAGAAGAAAATGTTATAGCCCGTTCCCAGGACGGTACGCTCGTCCTGTGGAAAAGCACAGTGAATGACCTTGATGGAGTGGTAAGTAAACTCAAATATAATGACAGCGATATAAAATTCGAACAGGCGATAATAGAAATAAGCCAGATCAATGGTATGGCCGGAGTGATCACTTCTTCAGATACCAGAGTTAAATACGCAGCCACGCAGAGTTACAAAGGATACGGAGGCGATTATAATAATTCGCTCGGCAAAAAATATTTATCTATCCTGGATAAGCTTCAGGATGTGCTGGATAAACGCGAGGAATACCTGAAAAAACAGGCAAAGACACCGACTGGGCCGCAAGTCCCTGGCGGCGGTCCTGATGGTCCTGGGGACAAACCGAAAGGCCCGGCGGGGGGAGCGCCGCAGGGGCCGGGTGGGACCGGTGGACTGGGCGTGAGAGTCACACCCGGAGAGCTAAGCGGGTTCTATCAGGTATATGACGCAAGGGTAAACACCATAAGCCTCAGGGACGCTTCGGGAGATGTGATCCTTACAAATGCTGAAATGAGACAGGGATATATTGAGATCACCGGCAGGATTTCCACAATGCAAAGGGTTCAAAAAATTCTTATATCCGAAAATGACGGAAGGACATGGAATGAACTTGCCCGGAATCAGAGCATAAGGCATCAGTTCGTTCCTATCCCGAACAGGCTGTATCAGGTTCTGATAAAAGTAATTACTGTTGACGGTGACGAGATCCCGATAAAGGTGTTTCCAAATATAAACGGTATTATGTACAAAGACATAGATTATTCCCAGCTCATAACTGAGACTGTAAGAAAGATATCGGAAGCCTATGAAGCAAAGAATGTCCCGCTTTTTAGTGATTATATTTCACGCGATTTTCTCGGGAATAAAACATACCTTATGGAAGGTATCAGGTTCGACTTTGATATGTTTACCGACATAAGGCTTGTTATTTTTATAAATAGGATAGATCAGGGGGGAGGGAATTTTACCGCCGAGACGAAGTGGGATAAGACCCAGACCCCACGTTCTACTCTTCAGCAGCAAAGGACTTCAGGCCGGACAAATATGGTTTTCGCGCTGGAAGACGGGAAAATGAAGATAGTAAATCTCAGGGGGAACCTTATATACGCGACATTGTCTCCGGAAGTAGCCGAGTCTAGCGGTCTTCCGTCGGCGACCGTTGAGGAAATACGTGTGGCCAAGATCACGCGTACTCCCGTCCAGCCCGGGGCGGGAGAGACCGAAGAGTCCGGAGGGGTAAGTTCGTCGCTTCAGACAAAGAACGGTTCTGTAATGAACACGGCGGGAAATCCTAAAGGGTTTGATTTCTCATCCGGTTCCCAGGTCGCGCTCAATGCGGGTGATTTTAATTATGTTCTGACAAACAGATTTAACGCCCTTGGCTCAGCCCAGATACAGGATGTCACGGGAACTTCTACTTTTGACAGCCTGGATATTGCGCCGTTAAGTGGTTATGCGGTTTTTGCGGCTAATATGGTTGCCGGTGATGTTTTTGTTTTTATCACCCAGGAAGGTTATTACGGTAAGATGGAGGTTACAAGTATTACCGTTGTCCCTGCGGTCAGCGCGACGATAGTCTTTAGGTACGCCGTTCAGACCGACGGTTCAAAGAATATTAGTACCCAATAATATGAAGACAAGAGAATACATTCTGTGATAAAAAATTTAACAGGGGATGGAAGAGCTAGGGTTAATATAATACCTTCAAAGATATTTTTTACAAAAGGGGTTGGGGTTCACAAGGATAAACTGGCTTCTTTCGAGAGGGCTTTAAGGCAAGCGGGTATAGAAAAAATGAATCTGGTGTGTGTTTCAAGTATCTTGCCGCCAAAGTGTAAAACAATATCAAAAAAGGCGGGCCTGGACCTTTTAAAACCCGGACAGATAACTTTTTGTGTCATGGCAAGGAACAAGACCAATGAGCCGGGCTGGCTTGTCTCCTCGGCTGTCGGGGTGGCAATGCCAAAGGACCGGCAGCATTACGGTTATCTTTCCGAGCATCATGCTTATGGTGAAGACAAAAAAGTATCCGGGGATTACGCCGAAGATCTTGCCGCTACCATGCTTGCAACTACCCTGGGAATACCCTTTGATGTTGATAAGGCATGGGATGAGAGAAAACAGGTATACAGGGCCAGTGGAAACATATTTAAAACACATAATATCTGCCAGACCGCTAAGGGTGATAAAAACGGATTTTGGGTCACGGTGATCGCGTTGGCAGTATTTGTGACTTGATCTTATGAATAAAACAAGGAAAAACATATCTATCATCATCGATAACTGGGATGATATTTTTTCGGATTTTGACCCCAGGCCGCTGGGAGACAGATTGCTTTCGGAGGACTTTGTCTCTGAACTTAAGAAAAGGTATCGGGAGGCAAGGCGTGATACGTTCTCTGTTACTATCTGCGCGCCTATTGCCCTAAGAGACGACAATGCCGAAAAAATGGTGATACAGAGGCTTAAGCGCGATTTCAAGTATCAATATCTACAGCGCCGGAAGGACCTTAGGTCGATCAGGACAAAGGGTGCGATATTTGTCCTTTTTGGCGTGACAAACCTTGCGGCACTCACGATTATCACGTATTTCAAGCTTTTAAATGAACTGCATATAGCGCTATTAGGTATAGTTCTGATGCCGCTGGGATGGTTCGGTATCTGGGAAGGTTTCTCGAAACTGGTAGATACCGCGCCTAAACATTTTCAAGAAGAAAAATTTTACGAAAAATTCTCCGAAGCCTCGTACAAGTTCGAATATTTGGAAGATATCGTCTAAACTCGTCCCTGCCAAAAGCATGTGTGTGTAAAACAAAGAAGGAAGTAAGTGGGATATAAAGAAGTTATTTTAAAATTACCGACCGATTATTCCGAGGAACAGCTTAGAAAGAAACTAGAAAAAGAGCTGAAAATAAAAGAATTTTCATGGCAGATCAAGAAGAAAAGCCTTGATGCCAGGAAAAAGAACAATATTCACTGGCAGATATCGGTATCGGTCGCGTCAGACCACATTAAAGGGGCACCTCCAGCGGCATCTCCAGCATTAGATATTCCATACAGAAAAACAAAAGAAAGGGTCATGGTTGTCGGCAGCGGGCCTGCCGGATTCTTTTGCGCGCTCGTTCTTCAAAAAGCCGGATTCAATACGACCTTGATAGAAAGAGGGTCGGAGGTCCGGAAAAGAGCGGAAGGTATCAGGAAATTCGAGGAAACGGGAGAGTTCGATCCCATAAGCAATTATTCTTTTGGAGAGGGGGGCGCGGGCACTTTTTCCGACGGTAAGCTTACATCCAGGTCCAAGCGCATATCACTGGAAAGAGAGTTTATAATATCCAGCTATATTAACGCCGGTGCGCCGGAAGTAATAAAATATATGGCGCATCCTCACCTCGGAAGTGACAACCTTAGAAAGATCATTGAGGTTCTCAGGAAACAGTTTGAAGAGATAGGCGGAAAGATACTTTTTGAGACATGCCTTGAAGATATAAAAACCAAAGATGGAAAAGTCTGCGAAGCTGTAACATCGGATGGACCAGTGGAAGCGGACAAGTTCGTTTTCGCGGGGGGGAATGCCGCTCATGAAACATACAGGATGCTGATAACCAGAGGGGTAAAGTTCCAGTCGAAGAATTTTGCCATAGGCTGCCGGGTAGAGCATCCTCAAGAGATCATAAACGAAGCCCAGTGGGGTACGAAATGTCTGAAGGGAGTTAAGGCGGCAGAATATAGACTTACTTCAGCCGGCGCGGGAGGATTGCCTGTGTATACATTTTGTATGTGTCCCGGTGGCATTGTTGTTCCCTCAACCGCATATGGAAATAGAAATATAGTGAACGGTATGAGCTTTTATAGCAGGGCCGGAAAATTCTCGAATTCAGCTTGCATAGCAGGGGTAAATTTGGATAGCTTGACAGGGAGGGAAGTATCTCCCGTGGAAGCGCTTGATTGGCTGGGAGAGCTTGAAGAGAAATTTTATAACTATTCGAACAGCTTTAAAGCTCCGTCTTGTACTATCCATGATTTTATTGCAAAAAAAGGAACTGAAAGGGTTTGTGAAACAAGTTATCCTTTGGGGCTGGAACCCGCGTCTTTGTGGGAGCTTTTGCCGGAGAAGGTCACCGATGCGATCGTAGAAGGGCTTAAGGAGTTTAGCAAGAGGATAAAGGGTTTTGATAAAGGAAACATTATGGGACTTGATAGTAAAAGTTCAGCTCCGGTTCAGGCGATCCGGGAAAAAGACGGGATCTGTGACGGGTTTGAAAACCTCTATGTTGTTGGAGAAGGGAGCGGGTGGTCCGGCGGGATCATATCAAGCGCTGCGGATGGCATAAAAGCCGCTCTCGATATTATTGAAAAAGCTTAAACTATGGTCTTGCCAGAGGGTTGTTGTTGACAGTAAACAGGAGATATAGGAAATGACGATATCAAAAAGCCGCTTTGTTACAGGTGTAACCATTTTTGTATTAGGACAGGCCACGACTCTCTTGATCCCATTCGTGGCTGCTTCAGGACTTTCGTCAACGGCAAAAACGGTACTAAACACCTTGTTCTTCTTTGTTATCCCTCAGATAGGGATAGTCTGTGCCGTTGCGGTTCTCGGTAAATCAGGGTATGAGCAGCTGAAGGGCATTATTTTCAGTTGGCTGAAAAAATGTGCTCCCCCCGAAACGGTTAGTCTTGCACGGTATCGTATCGGACTTATTATGTTCATGTTGCCTATACTCTTCGGGTGGGTAATGCCTTATGTCGGACATTTGGTGCCGGGGTATGAGGCAAACCAGATAATGTTAGGAGTGGCGGGAGACGTCTTGTTTGTATTTAGCTTCTTTGTTCTGGGAGGAGAATTCTGGGATAAGGTCCGGGCCCTGTTCGTGCATAAAACCACAGTTTTGTTTCCTGAGAAATGATCTTTTTGATCGTTCAAACCCCATGCCAACTCTTATATCGTATGCTTTATTCTTGAGATCTGTTCGGTAAGGTCGTTTATTTCAGTTTGCCAGTACTGGTTCGTGCCCCAGCCGGGGGCGAGGTTGGTAAAACCTTTGTCGGATACCTGATGGGCGCACCATGTTGTGAAATGTATATAGCGCATAGCTCTCAGCGGCTCAATAAGTTTTAGATCATTCCGATCAAAATTCCGAAAACACTCATATCCTTCAATGAAAAGGTTCAGTTCGGGACGTGAATCTTTTAAGTATCCAGGTAGAAGCATCCATACATCATGAATCGGCGTGCCTGTGGCCATGTCATCAAAATCAATTAGATAAAAAGATTCGTCGGGACGGTGTATGATATTAGCCGAATAGCAGTCACCATGTATGCGGATAAGCGGCTTATCCTTAAAAAGCGGGTCTATGAGGCTAATAAGTTCTTCTGATATATCTCTGAACCTGCCTGAAAGTTCTTTGGGGATAAGATCATGTTCAAGGATATAATTTATGTGGTCTTGTGTAACACTTGCCGGAGTAAGCGTGATGCGGTCTTTTGGCGCGCGCAGGGCACCGATATTGTGCACTCTTGCTATCAGGCGTCCCAGTTCCAGCCATTGTTCTACAGAGAACTCGTCAGAATTACGGCCTCCCTTTTTTTGAAAAATAGCTAACATGATGTCTCCGGACCTGCCTATGGTATTAGAGTCCTTTAGCGGGAGCGGGGCAATGACCGGGATCTCGGATCCCGAGAGTTCCAGGAGAAAATCATGTTCATCCTGCAGGGCTTGTTTTGACCATCTGCCCGGTCGGTAGAATTTTATGACAAACCCCGTTCCGTCTTCGGCGGCAAGCTCAAATATACGGTTAATGTAGCTGTTGTATTGCCGGCAAAGTCCGGTTAATGGCATATTAAGTTCCTCTTCGGCGATCCTGATTATCATCTCATGGGTCAGTGAAGCGAAATGTGGCGTTTGGTCAAGATTATTCATGTATCACAGTATAACCTATATCACGGCTATTTTACAGTAGATTAGTAGGGGAAAAGCGATTTTTGCTAGATAACAAGGTTTTTGTTGGCATAATTACGGCAATAATGTTATAATATAGCACTAAATAACGATTATCGACAAGGGGAAAACCATACATGACAGGGTTATTGTACAGACGACATAGGATTTGGATCAGAGCTATCGCAACGGTAGTTTTGTGTCTGTTTCTGGTGAATGAGATGTCTTACGGCCTTGAGGTATTAACTGAGGCGACAAATAAAAATACGCTTTCAGCCTTGTCCAGATTTAAACCGATCGATGCGGGAAAACTTCCTCCATTTTATGAGGACACTGAGAATGAGGCCCTCAAAAGGGGGCGCCCTATATGGATGAATCCGGTGAAATAAACCTCTTTAAGCAGTCTGCGGAGAAAATAGTTCAGGAAATAAGGCTTTCTACGAGTTTATGCCACAGGATGATAAACAGGCTCTCTGAGGACATAAAACTTTCTTTGGACTACTACAATGAATCTTCAGAGCTTCAAGTTAAAAAGCTGTATATCGCGGGGTTGAGCAGCTCTGTCCATGTGTTAAGCGAGTACTTGAATGTGGATCTGGCGGCAGAGGTTGCTCCGCTTTATCTTGAAGATAAGGTGGGAATGCCGGCGGGATCCGCCGATGCTTCACTGTTTGGGATGTATGGGCTCCTTGGATTGTCGCTGAGTGTTGGGGGAAAAGTAAATCTTCTTCCCTGGGAATATAAGATGAGAAGGATGGAAGAATTCGCAAAGATCGCGTTGAGAATGACAAGTATTTTTATGACGGCTGTCCTGGTCCTGATCTACATTTTTACTCATGCTGAGAATGAGAATTATGAAAAACGGCTTACATCCGCGGTTAGCGAACTGGGCACTATCTCGGGGCATAAAATGCTTAACGAGCAGAAAAGCGCGTTAGCCCAGTTAGGGGCACAGATCAAAAGCGGCGAATTGAGAGCTGCAATGATCTTGAAGATCTTCAGTAAAATAATACCTGAAAAAATGTTTATCAAGGAATTTACTCTGAATCAAGAATCTATGAATGGGAAGATCATCGGGTTGATCAAAACAGACAAAACTGACGCCGGCGATATTTTAGCTCGTTTTGTGAGAGATCTGGAAAGTTATAAGATGGTTTCAGATGCTGACCTGGTAGCGATAAAAAGTGATAAAAGCGAAGGCATTGAAACCGCAAGGTTTGCAATTAATTACAATTTAAGGAAATAGTAAACATGAAAATTTTGGAAGAACTCCTAAAGAAAAAACTTATCGTTATTACGGCCATAGGTGCGACAATTTTCATTATCTTTTATTTGGGGTTTTGTTTGCCCCAGCAGCAGAGGCTTAACACTACAAAAAAAACGCTGGAGCAAGTAGAAGAGAGTATAGACCGTATTACCAAATTGATGTTAGGCAGAGATGTTGGTGAAGCGTACGTTGCGTTTAGTGAAGAGGTAGCTCTTTATGAGGCAAGTATGCCTTCAAAAGAGGAACTTGTTACTATGTTGACCGACACAGCCATTGATCTGGGTATCGTTGTTAAAGATATTTCAGCAGGGCCTCAACACATATTTGTACAAGAAAACCCGGTAGTGGGGTATGTTTGTAAAGAGTATGAGATATCAATGGTCATGCAGTCCAATTTTAGGGCGTTTGGGGAATATTTAGATGTATTGAGGAACAAAAGCCCGTATTTTTTAAGATTTAATAATTTTTTCGTACAAGCAAAAACAAGCATGGTATCGCTGGATATTAAATTGGGTCTTTTAGCGTATACCCTGGAGGAATCGGAATAGTATATGGATAAAACAAGAAAAGAGATAATGCTAACAGGTATTCTGGTAGTGGTGTTTTTGGCTGTTGGTGTTAATAGCTGTCAGTCGGTCAGGAAAAAGGTGGCTAAGAAGAAGCAGTATCAGAAACAGGCTGAGGAAACTAAGCTGACTTCGGTGACTGCAAAAGCGATAATGCCGCAAAAGACGTCGGAAGCAGACTCGTTAGAGGAAGATATTTATTGGAAGAGAGATCCTTTTTCCGGGGCAGCATATAAAGCCAAGAAGGTAGGAGGGGACGAGTTAGATT